>JAYEOU010000077.1:0-2834 GCA_034723335.1 Patescibacteria group bacterium | reverse complement strand
ATAAGTTTGCGGGACTATAGCCGCATATTTGGCGCTGGGTTTTACTTTATCAAAATTACTAAAAAATTGCAAAAAACCTATTGTTTAATTTTATGATATGCATTATAATTATAAATATAAATTAATTTATCTTAATGTAAATAATTTATCAATAATTAATAGAAATACAATAGAAATACAATAGAAATACAATAGAAATACAATAGAAATACAATAGAAATACAATAGAAATACAATAGAAATACAATAGAAATACAATAGAAATACAATAGAAATACATTGAAATTCAATTGTATTTCCACTGTATTTCCGCTGTATTTCAATGTATTTCAATGTATTCACGTATTTTATGTTAAAATAAGGATAAATTCATGAAAAACAACAAAAATAAAATACATAGCGTATTACTCATCGCCCTGCTTTCTGCTTTTTGCTTTATGTTATCTGCTATGCCGACACACGCTTCAACTTTTGATCCGAATTATATAATTAGTGATTCGGAAATTTTGGATTTCAACTCAATGAGTTTGAAAGCTATTAAAGAATTTTTGTCCAATAAAAACAGCTTTCTTTATAATTATATATGTCCTAACGCAGATGGAATTATAAAACCAGCCGCGGAAATAATTTATGACGCCGCGGCAAATAATTACGATTGCAGTAATGTTAATTTAAGCGGCAATCCGACAGAAGCGGAAAAAAAATCAAAATGTATCCCAGTTACTATAAATCCAAAATTTCTTTTAGTGCTGTTGCAAAAAGAGCAAAGCTTAATTGAAGATTCATCGCCCAGGCAAAGCCAGTTAGACTGGGCAACCGGTTATGGCTGTCCTGACGGCGACAGTTGCAATCCGCGGTGGAAGGGATTTGGCAAGCAAGTTAATTCCGCGGCTTTGCAATTTTTTGATTACATGGTTAATCCGCATCATTATACCTATAAAGTTAACCAAACTTATACTTTTACCAATCCTTATTCAACCACTAAAGAGGAAACAACAACCGTAACGCCGGCTAATCAAGCCACAGCGGCTTTATATAATTATACGCCGCATGTCTATAACGGCAATTATAATTTTTTTAAGATTTGGCAGCGATATTTTTCTCGCAACTACCCTAATGGATCATTGCTTCAGGCAGAAGGAGAAATTGGCGTCTGGCTGATACAAAACAACAAAAAACGGCCTTTTTTAACAAAAGGCGCTTTAACTTCCAGATTTGACATTAATAAAATCCTTACGGTTAACAAATTCGATTTAGACGCTTATGAAAAAGGCGCGCCAATTAAGTTTCCGCAGTATTCGCTAATTCGCTCGCCCAACGGCATTATTTTTCTGTTAGTGGACGATAAGCGGCGCGGTTTTGCCAGCGGAGAAGCATTTAGAAAAATAGGGTTTAATCCAGAAGAAGTAATAAGCGCCAGCTGGGAAGACATTAACTCCTACAAAGAAGGCGCGCCGATCACGGCAACTTCAACTTATCCAACCGGCGCCTTGCTCCAAGATAAAACTACCGGCGGAATTCATTGGGTAATAGAAGGGACTAAAGCTCCTATTTGGGACGCGGTATTTTTAAAAACCAAGTTCAAACATAAAAAAATAATTTCAGTTTCCCCTGAAGAATTAACTGAATATGCCACTATTAAGCCAGTAGTGTTTGATAATGGAGAGTTGGTTAAATCGCCTTTTTCACCCGCTGTTTATATTATTATTAATAACGAAAAACGGCCAATTACTTCCGGTGAAATTTTTGAAAGCTTGGGTTATAAGTGGGAGAATATTATTACTGTCTCGCCAAAGGTGCTTTATTTGTATGATATAGGTGAATCTATAACCGAGGTCATTGGTCAGTGAGTAATATTAATAGTTAGTACGATTGAAATATAATAGAAATACAGTAGAAATACAATTGTATTTCTACTGTATTTCAATGTATTTCAATGTATTTCAACTGTATTTCAACTGTATTTCTATTGTATATCTACTGTATTTCAATGCAATGTATTTCTATTGTATCTCCACAGTATTTCTATATTATTAAAATGCGTAAAGTGAGTTATTAATTTATAAGCTAAAATTAATTTTATGATTGTCTTTTCTGCTATCACGCCTCATACGCCGATTCTTATTCCCGCGATTGGCAAAGAAAATTTAACGCGCCTAAAAGCGACCCAGCAAGCCATGCAAAAACTGGAAGAAGATTTATATAGCAGCCAGCCGGATAGCATTTTGATTATTTCTCCTCATGGGCCGATCCAGACAAATGTTTTTACTATGAATTTAGGGCCTGAATTTATTGGTAATTTTGAAAAATTCGGCGATTTTGCCACAAAAATACACTTAACATGCGACATTGAATTGGCTTACAAAATTAGAGAAAGATTAGAAGTTAGGGCGCCGTTGCAGCTTATAAGCGATCCTGATTTGGATTATGGCTGTTTAGTCCCTTATTATCTGTTAACTAAAAATTTGCCTAAGGTAAAAATTATTCCTTTGTATTATTCAAGTTTAGATCTGAACGGACATTTTAAATTCGGCCAATTGCTTAAACGCGAATTATTAGTTAATAAAAATAGAGTTGCCGTGATTGCGTCAGGAGACTTATCTCATCGCTTAACTAAAGACGCGCCAGCCGGCTATAGCCCTAAAGGCAAAAAGTTTGATAAAAAATTAATTAAATACTTAATTAAAAATAAAACCCCGGAAATACTTAAAATGAGACCTGATTTTATCGCTGAGGCCCAGGAATGCGGGTTAAGATCAATAGTTATTCTTTTGGGTATTTTAGAAGGTATTAATTATCAGCCGCAAATGTTATCTTATGAAGCGCCGTTCGGC
>JAYEOU010000076.1:0-14565 GCA_034723335.1 Patescibacteria group bacterium | reverse complement strand
AACATTAAGTTTAAATAGATTTAAAGTTAATGACTTTCTATGCTATTTTTAACTTCAATTTTATACTAATTTTAGTAAAAATTTTGTTTAACTATTAAAAAATCAGCAACCATTTTTGACCATTAAATCTATTACAGTTCCTTGGGTTATCCTTTTAAAGATATTGTTATAACGGTTGGTTGTGGTTGTAATAATATCTTGAGGGATTCCCAGGCTATGGACAAAGGCAGTGTGTTCTTGATTAACAGGGTCAAGTTTGTTAATTCCGGTTACATCAAAATCTGTTTCTACTGATTTGCCCCAGATTCTCACCGGCTCTTTGTCTAAGAAATCAGGATCCCTTTTTTCCAGCATTGCGGTTTCCCAGTCGCTGTTATCAACAAACCGAGAAGAATCAGGGGTAAGAATTTCATCTGCTATAGTAGTTAATGTTCCTTCAAATTTGGTATCAAGAATTCTAATGCCCTTTAAAGCCGCGATTGCGTATGCTAGTTTATATATTTCTTGAAGCATAGCGACAGTGGCTTTTCCTTTTGGCCCGGTTTTTTCAAAAAAATACTGCGCGTCAACATTTATATCATGCCCGACATTTTCTTTGGTAGAGGGAGTAAATATCGGCGTATCAAGCTTGCTCCATTTTGGCAAATCAAGAGGAAGTTTATGGCCTCCGGCAGTTCCGGTTTCAAGGTATTTTTTATAAACCGACCCTCCAATATGGTGCCGAAAAATCATTTCAAAATCAAGCATTTCATTGCTCAAGTCTTTTACCACAAGACAACGCCTAAAATCAAGCTCCGGTAATTCATGTTTAAGTTCATGAACGGCATTAAGCCCCAAATCGCCTCCGGCATTAACCAAATGATGCGGATAATCCGCGAAGACTTGAGTAAGCCAATAGTGCGTTAATGCTGTTAAAACAGCTCCTTTGCCGGGGATCAAAACCGGCAGGACAAAATCAAAGATGCTTAATCTGTCCGTGGCAATTACTAATAAAAATTTGTCGCTGATCCTGTAGGTATCACGGACTTTGCCTTGGTGAATTCGCGTGTAACCGGTTGCTTCCAGCATCTGGTTCATTGATTTTTCAACTGCTAATTCAGGAATTTTTGCTCCC
This sequence comes from Patescibacteria group bacterium, assembly GCA_034723335.1. GTDB lineage: Bacteria > Patescibacteriota > Patescibacteriia > Patescibacteriales > VMTK01 > DAOWHZ01. The sequence continues at coordinate 13,451 of JAYEOU010000076.1, read as the reverse complement.
ATTTTCTATACCTCCTTTTCTTTGATCTTTTTCATTTCCAAGGCCAAATCACGGGCCTTGTAGATAGTCATTCGTTTGTATTCAGGCGGAGTTTTAGCTTTAACTTTTGGCAGAGTTCCCTCTACGGCATGTTGGCATGCCCACAAAAATCCTTTTTCGCCAACCAGCGATTCTCCTTTATCATTCTCCAATATCATTTGATTTCCCGGGACTTCCGAACTGCTCAAGATTGCCGCTCGTGCGTGGGTAAGATTTTCAGGATCCTCAAAAGCCACTCCGATTACAGTGATGTCGCCATCCTGCAATGTATACCGCAAAAATGAATCAGCGCATCCGCTTAAGTGGTTTGCCCAGCCAGCCCCCATAATTAATGCATCTATCTTTTCACCGGCTGGCACCATGGAGTATTGGGCAAGAATACTTTGGATAATTAAAGTATGCCTATGCTGGCTGCTGGCGTCAACCCAATAAACTTCAGCTAATTTTTTCTCAACCATTTTTATCAGGTATTCAAAGCCCCTTAAGCATTGATCTAAATCTGACAAAGAACCAATTATTATTCCAGTTTTTCTCATTTCATTTCCTCCTTTCCAAAGACTTGTTTAAAGATGTAGTCAACGTGTTGTAACTTTGCCTGCAAATCAAAGTATTTTTTTAATTCCTCTTCCGTAACATAGTTCATAATTTCCCTGTCATTAAGCAGCGCTTCCATAAAATTTTTACCAGTACCCCAGCATTTTTGGGCAATATCGCGGACAAGCCTATAAGCATCTTCTCGGGGAAGCTGGCTTTTATCCGCTACAAGGGCCTGGACTTCCTGGGAAAATACCAATCCTTTTGTCAGATATATGTTTTCCTTCATCTTATCAGGATAAATAATTAATTTTTCTATTATCCATGATAATCGGGTCAACATATAATCTATAAGTATTGAAGCGTCAGGCAAAATAATCCTTTCAGCTCCTGAGTTGGCCAGATCCCTTTCGTCCCATGTATTTTGGTTTTCCATGGCTGTTATAGCATATCCGCGAAGAACTCTGGCCATACCGGAAAGATTTTCAGAACCAATTGGATTACGTTTATGGGGCATAGCTGAAGATCCGCGCTGGGTCGGGCTGAAATACTCTTGCGCTTCCATAATTTCAGTTCTTTGCAAAGTGCGGATGTTAACACATATTTTTTCTATAGTGCCGCCGATAATTGCAAGCACAGTGATATAATCCGCAATAATATCTCGGGAAATAATTTGCGTGGCAATGATTGGCTTTAGGGAAAGTTTTTCGCAGGCCAATTCTTCAATTTTAGGATTAAGGGTGTACATGCCGACTGCTCCTGATATTTTTCCATGCGCGACTAATTGTTTTAAGCGTTTTAACCTTTGTAAATGCCTGTTTAATTCATCGTACCAATTAGCCAGCTTTACGCCAAAAGTAATAGGCTCGGCATGCACGCCGTGGGAGCGGCCAATTTGCGGAGCGTATTTATAATGCTCAGCCTTAATTTGAACTTGATCCATTAAATCAGCTATTTTTATAATTAATAGTGTCAAACTGTTTACCAGTAGTAAGCTTAAAGCAGTGTCTTGAGTATCATAGGAGGTCATTCTTTCGTGCCAATAAGGGCGCAGTTCTTCAGGCAGTTGAGCCGAAGTATGCATTAAAAAAGCAATAACATCATGTTTGGTTATTTCTCTTTCAATACGATTTATTTCTTCCACGATAATTTCAATAGATCTCGTTAAATCATGAGGTATTTTTACTTTTAGCTCGCCTAACTCAACTTTAGATGTCAATACCGCTATTTCCACATGAACCCATGTAGTAAATCTTGTTTTTTCCCGCCATATTTCATCCATTTCTTTTTTTGCGTATCTTTTAAGCATTACCATCCCCTTTTCTGTTGTTTTATTTTATTTTCAAAGGCCAAAAACCAAACTCTAAGTTTGGTTCCTCCTTATTGTTATTTTAATAACATTAATCTAAATTTATAAAAAATGCAAGTATAATGTTATTATTGTGCCCAGGGAGGGAGTTGAACCCTCACTCTGTTGCCAGAACGGGATTTTGAGTCCCGCGTGTCTACCAGTTTCACCACCTGGGCGTAATTGAATAATAATTTATTTTAAGGATTTTGCCACGGCATCCGCCGTGGCACCCTGTCGGATGACAGGGTGAGTCCCGCGTGTCTACCAGTTTCACCACCTGGGCGTAATTGAATAATAATTTATTTTAAGGATTTTGCCACGGCATCCGCCGTGGCGCCCTGTCGGATGACAGGGTGAGTCCCGCGTGTCTACCAGTTCCACCACCTGGGCAGATATAAGCTGATTTTAGTATAATGCAAGACAGTAGAATTGTCAAAAATTGATTTTTAGAGTATAATTTAATCATGTAACACAAAACATATAACACGCAACATATTAAAATTTATTTCAAAGAGATTTCTGCGTTTTTTGTTACGTGTTTCGTGTTATATGTTACACGAGAAATGGGTAAAATTATCGCCATTGTCAACCAAAAAGGCGGGGTGGGTAAAACCACTACCGCTGTAAATCTTGGAGCTTACTTGGCATATCTGGGCAAGCAGGTTTTGCTTGTGGACATTGATCCGCAAGCCAACGCGACATCAGGCATAGGTATTGATCATAAGAATTTGGAATACGGCGTATATGAAGCGATTATCGGGCAGAAGCCAATATATGAGATAATTAAGCATACCTTGCAAAGCGGATATAAAATCGCGCCTTCTACCATTGCTTTGGCAGGAGCCGGCATTGATTTGGTTGGCATGGAGGATAGAGAATTTAGATTAAATAAGGTTCTATCCGGGATTAAAGATGAATATGATTATATTATTATTGACGGACCGCCTTCTTTGGGCCTGTTAACAGTCAACAGCTTGGTAGCGGCTGATGAGATTTTAATTCCTATTCAAAGCGAGTATTACGCATTAGAAGGTTTGAGCCAATTATTGGAAACAATTGGCTTGGTCCAGCATAATTTAAGACCGGAATTAGGCATTATGGGCGTTGTTATTACTATGTTTGACAAGCGCAACAGACTGTCTAGCTCAGTAATGAATGAATTATACCAGTATTTTCCTAATCGTATTTTTCGCAGTATTATTCCCCGCAGCGTTAAATTGGCCGAGGCGCCAAGTTTTGGCCGTTCAATTTTACATTATAACCCAAAGTCAAAAGGAGGCAAAGCGTATGGGAAGCTGGCGAGAGAAGTGATTGATTTGAGGAATAGAATATAAAATTTCTAATTTTGAGACAAATAAATAAAATTTTGAATTTTCAATTTTGAATTTTGAAATAATTACTAAATAATTTTGAATTTCCAATTTTGAATTTTGAAATAAATTCTAATTTTGAATTTCGAAACTCCTGTAAACTATAATTTAATGCTTAATTTTAAATTTTTAATGTTTCAAAATTAAGTCATTAAAAATTATTTCAAAATTCAAAATTGGAAATTTAAAATTAATTATATTTATTTATAAAATATATCCTGAGCTTGCCAAGGGATTAATTTTTTAAAAAATTTATGTCAAATGGATTAGGAAGGGGACTTAGTTCCTTAATTCCAAAAAAAATAAATAAAACAACAGATAGGGACGATGTTGCTGCCGGCGTTGCCAGCGGCGCTGATAAAGACAAGATTTTACAGGTGGATTTGGAAAATATAACAATAAACCCAATGCAGCCGCGCAGGCAGTTTAGCGATCATCAGATGGATGAATTGGCTGAATCTATCCGCGAGTACGGCATAATTCAGCCGTTAATAGCAAATGTTTCTTCTGATGGCGCATACGAATTAATCGCAGGGGAGCGGCGTTTGCGCGCGGCTAAAATTATCGGTCTGGACAAGGTGCCGGTGATTGTTCGCGATGCCGGCAAGCAGGAAAAATTAGAAGTGGCGTTAATTGAGAATATTCAACGGGAAAATTTAAATTCTATTGAGTTGGCCAAAGCTTATAGCAAGCTGATTGATGAATTTAATTTAACGCAGGAAGATGTGGCCAAGCGGGTAGGCAAATCAAGGCCTGTTGTCGCCAACACTTTGCGCATGCTTAATTTGCCGGGAGAGATTCAGCTTGCCTTAATCAGCGGGAAAATCACTGAAGGGCATGCCGTATATCTGCTTGGCTTAGATACAGAAGCGAAACAGATGAATTTATTTAGAAAAATAACGCGTAATGATTTATCAGTAAGCGATACAAATAAGGAGTCAAAGCGCATGGGCGGCACCAAGGCGGCTCGGATTAAAATTAATTACACGGACAAAGACAAGGAATTTGCCTTGCGGGAGTTTTTCAGCGCTAGAGTGGAAATTAAACGTAAAGGCAAAGGCGGCCAGATTATTATTGATTTTTTCAGTGATGAGGAGCTGGAGGAGATGGTTGAGAAAGTAAGGAGTTGAAAATTATAAATTTGTTTCATTGTTTTATTATTGTGCAGCGGATGAGTGGATATTAAGATATTGGATATTAAGATATTATTAAATAAAAAACAAAAAAGGTTAATAATGAAATTTTTTGATTTTAATATAACGTGGCATTACGTTATGTTTGTTGTTTCTGGCTAATTTTAGCGGGATAGATTGGTTTTACTGTTGACCCCGTTAGATAATTTACAATCATTTTTATCTAACGGGGTTGACAGGTTTTTAAGGATGTGCTTAGATGTAATAATGTTTTGATTTTTGGTTTTTGTTCTTTGGTAACAATTAAATATCTTTAAATTACGAAACGACTGAAAATTATTTTTTGTCATTCCCAGCTTGATTGGGAATCCAGTTTTTATGCGCAAAATCTGGATTCCTGCTTTCGCGGGAATGACAAAAAAATAGTGTTTTGCAACTCAAAGTAAATAAACTTGTCGCGTAATTAGTTTTGTAACGACCCCAGTTATCCAACGGGGTAAAAATTTTTAAATTTTGAGTTATAATTTTTCAAACAATTTTTGAGGTTTAGCCTAAGCTAAGCTGAAAAAATTTTTGGAAAATTTGACCAATCCGCCAGCTGGCGGAGCAGTAAAAAATAATTACGCGACAAGTCTAATATAATATTTTGCATTAAGAAGGAGGTGAGAGTGGCGAGGAGCTCTAAAAGGATTGGAATTTTTAGTTAATCAGTTAAAAAAAGGAGGCAAAAGCATGCAAAAAATTAAAGTGATGGTAAACGGAATTCCCGGAAATATGGCAAGCAATGTAGCAGAACATGTTATTGACGATGATAGGTTTGAACTGATTCCATATTCGTTTAAGGGTCCGGAGATTTCAAGAGACAAACACAATATTTATTCTATGGATATTATACTGATTCCCATGGAAGACAAGAAAATCGCTGTTGGCTATTTAAAGGAAGTATATGGCGGTTTTATCAGCGTGGATTTTACCCACCCATCGGCAGTCAACAGTAATGCCGAGTTTTACTGCAAACATGACCTTCCGTTTGTGATGGGCACGACGGGCGGCGACAGAAAATTATTGGAAGACACGATTATGCAATCGTCAATTTTGGCCGTAGTAGCTCCTAATATGGCCAAACAGATAGTCGGATTTCAGGCCATGATGGAATACGCGGCAAAAACATTCCCGGATCTTTTTAAAGGATACTCGCTCCAGGTCAGGGAAAGTCATCAAAAAGGCAAGGCAGATACCAGCGGAACCGCCAAGGCAATGATAAGGTATTTCAACGAGCTTGGCATCCCTTTTACCGAAAAGGGAATTATAAAGGAACGTGATCCTGAAATTCAAAAAGCAAAGGTGGGTATTCCGGAAAAATATCTTTCAGGGCACGGATGGCACACATATGTCCTGATTTCAGAAGACCAGACAGTGCGTTTTGAATTTATACATAACGTAAACGGCCGGGATGTATATGCCAAAGGAACCCTTGACGCCATTTTCTATCTTTACAAAAAGTTGGGACAAGGCGCTAAAGGAGTAATGCTTACCATGTCGGATGTGTTGCAAAACACATGATAAGGTGAGCAAGCAAAATAAGTAGAACAAACACATATGGGCGGATAGCAATATTCGCCCTTTAAATTTGGTTAAAAAATTAAAAATTAATTAGGTTTCTAAATATTGTTTTATGTTGGCAGAAGCAGGGCATTATCGCAGGAATATCATCGCAGGAACGAGGCAATGCCTCGTTCCTGTTTGTGCATTTTGGTGCAAATTGCACAAGCTGTATTGTATGCTGATTTGCCAATTTATCCTAAATATTATACTATAACATCAGTAATAATGTAATCAGAAATTATGAAATTCGTCCATCTCCATGTTCATAGCCATTATTCGCTTCTTGACGGTTTAGCCAAGATAGATGATTTGGTCAATCGCGCCAAAGAAGACGGGGCAGAAGCTTTGGCATTAACTGACCATGGCGTGATGTATGGCGCGATTGAGTTTTATCAGAAATGCAAGCAAGCGGGAATAAAGCCGATTATCGGGGTAGAAGTTTATTTGGCGCCGGGTTCGTGTTTGGATAAAAGAGGCAAAACTGATGAAAAAAATTATCATTTAGTGCTGTTGGCCAAAAATCAGCAGGGTTATAAAAATTTAATTAAACTCACCTCTATCGCGCATTTAGAAGGTTTTTATTACAAGCCGCGAATTGACTGGGAGGTATTAAGCAAGCATAGCGGCGGCTTAATTGCTATGACTGCTTGTATTGCTGGAGAGATTCCGCGTTTGATTATTGCCAATAAAATTGACAAGGCAAAAACAAAAATTAGGCAGTATCAAGAATTGTTTGGCAAAGATAATTTTTATTTAGAAATAATGTCTCATCCTAATTTAGAGCATCAGGATGAAGTCAACCAAAAATTAATTGAATTCAGCAAAGAGCTTGGCGCGCCGTTAGTAGCGACTAATGATGTGCATTATATAAGCAAGGATGATGATGAGCCGCAAGATGCTTTGCTGTGCCTGCAAACTAAAAAGAAAAAAGAAGACAGAGATCGGCTTACAATGCTCGGCAGTAATTTTTCCTTTCGCGGTTCAAGGGAAATGATTGAAGCGTTTAAGGACACGCCGGAAGCCATAGCTAATACTGTAAAAATCGCGGAGCGATGCAATTTAGAAATAGAATTGGGCAAAATTCAGCTGCCGGTTTTTCAAGTTCCGAACGGCAAAACTGCTGATGAATATTTAACTGATTTATGCTTGGAAGGAATGGTTAAGAGGTTTGGTTATGGCAAGGAAGAGATTGCTGAGCGGCGCTCATCCCGCCATGAAGACGATGATTTAGAGCAGAAATTGCAACGGCTGTATTATGAATTGTCAGTGATTAAGAAAATGGGGTTTTCTTCTTATTTGTTGATTGTGGCTGATTTTGTCCATTGGGCAAAAAATAACAATATTGTGGTGGGACCCGGGCGCGGGTCAGCGGCTGGTTCGCTCGTTTCTTATTTAATTGGAATTACTAATATTGATCCATTGCATTATGGTTTGATTTTTGAGCGATTTTTAAATCCAGATCGCAATGAAATGCCGGACATTGATTTGGATTTTGCCGATATCAGGCGGGATGAAGTGATTCAGTATGTTGAAGAAAAATACGGCCATGATCATGTGGCGCAGATTATTACTTTTGGCACCATGGCCGCGCGGGCCGCGATTAGGGATGTGGGGCGGGTTTTAAATTATCCTTATGACTATTGCGACAAGCTGGCTAAAATGATACCGATGTTTTCCAAAATTGGCCAGGCGCTGGAAGCGGTTGGCGAATTAAAAGAGATTTACAGAAATGAAGAAGCCGCTAAAATAATTATAGATTATGCCAAACGGCTTGAAGGCGTGGCGCGGCATGCTTCAACACATGCCTGCGGAGTGCTGATCACCAAGGATCCTTTGGACGAACATGTGCCTTTACAGCATACTTCATCATCAGACAGGACAATTGTTTCACAATACAGCCTGCATCCTATTGAGGATTTGGGCTTGCTTAAGATGGATTTTTTGGGTTTAAAAAATTTAACCATCATTGAATCAGCCGTTAAAATTATTAAAAACACCCGCGGTGTTGAAATTGATATTGATAAAATTCCCATGGACGACAGGATAACTTATGAATTATTTCAAGAGGGAGAAACAACAGGCGTATTTCAATTTGAAAGTTCCGGATTGAAGCGTTATTTGCGGGAATTGAAGCCAACTGAGTTTGAGGATATTATTGCCATGGTAGCTTTGTATCGGCCGGGGCCAATGGAATGGATCCCTGATTATATCGCCGGCAAGCAGGGTAAGAAAAAAGTTAGCTATCTGCATCCTAAATTAGAACCGATTTTAGCCAAGACTTATGGCGTGGCAATTTATCAGGAACAGGTTATGCAAATGGCGCGGGATTTGGCCGGCTTTACCATGGCTGAAGCAGATGTTTTGCGCAAAGCAGTAGCTAAAAAGATACCTAAATTATTAACCGAGCAAAAAGAAAAATTCATTGACGGCTGTGTAAAACACGGCATTGCGAGCCAGTTGGCGGGAAATATATTTTCTTTTATTGAGCCGTTTGCCGGTTATGGTTTTAACAGGAGCCATGCCGCTTGTTATGCCATGATCGGCTATCAAACCGCTTATCTTAAAGCTCATTGGCCAACGGAATTTATGGCCGCTCTTCTTACGGCCGACCAGCAAAATATTGATCGCATTGCCATAGAGATTGAAGAATGCCGCAATATGGACATTGAGGTTTTTCCCCCTAATATTAACCAATCTTTTAATTCTTTTACTGTGGTAACCAGCGGCACGGCTGAGAATAAAACTGTAAGCCGAGATGAACAATTTAATACTATTCGCTTTGGCTTAAAAGCCATAAAAAATATTGGCGGCCATATTGTTGATGTAATAATTAAAGAGCGCAAACAGCATGGCCCTTATAAAGATATTACTGATTTCTTGGAGCGGGCCAATGACAAGGATTTAAATAAAAAATCTCTGGAAAGCCTGATTAAAAGCGGCAGTTTGGATCAATTTGGAGAACGGGGCCAGTTGTTAAGCAATATAGATAATTTGCTTAATTTTAACAAAGAAATCGCCAAAGCCCGCAGCAATGGCCAGTCCAGCTTATTTGCTGACGCGCCAAGTTTAAATTTAGACAGTAAAGTTAAATTAGAGCAGGCTCCTGCCGCAAACCGCCAGGAAAGATTATCATGGGAGAAAAAATTGCTCGGACTTTATATTTCTGAGCATCCCTTTTCTGATTATAAAAAGTATTTAATTGATGCGGCAGCGCCCTTGGCTCAAGCCAATGAACATTTGGGGGATTATCAAGTTAATATGGCTGGCGTGATTACTAAAATAAAAAAAATTATAACCCGCGCTAATGAGCCAATGTTGTTTGTAAAAATTGAAGATTTGTCAGGCAATATTGAACTGTTAGTTTTCCCAAAATTATTTAAAGAAACAGCGCCAATTTGGCAGGAAGGCAAAATAGCGCTTTGCCAGGGCAAGCTGTCAGATAAGGATCAGGAAATAAAATTATTATGTAATAGGGTTGTTGAGCTGACTTTGGAAAATACCGAGCAAGCGGTGAATAATTTTGTGAAAAGCAACAATTCAATGCCAAGAAATAAATTTAGGGGGAATGGCAAAATTTATCCTCAATTAAACAATCAGGAATATAACGCAACAACAAAGTCAAAGCATCCTCCAAAGGGACAAGTAACATTTGACGGCAAAAATGTTTATATTGTTTTAAATAATGACTATAATCAGGATATTTTAAATAAGTTGAAAGAATTACTGCTTAAGCATCAAGGTAATAAAAAAGTTTATTTTAAGGTTGGATCTGTTAATTCTGAAATTGAGACGGATTTTAAGGTTGATTATAGCGATAAGCTATCGAGAAAGGTTGCAAGAGTATTGGGTTGATTGTTTTTTGTATTTTGGCTATAATTATAATATGGACAAAGAACCATTATTAAGAATAGATAACAACGAAGAATTAAGAAGAAAACTTTTGCCTTATTGCAGGTTGAAGTTTGGCGAGATATGGAAAGATTCTATAAGCGGACATAAAGTCGGCTGTTTAGACGCTACAGATAAAAATCATATTAATGATTTGATGAGTAAAAATAAATCTGTATTAGCAATTCAGGATCCTCCCTATAATGTTATTGTTGGAAATAGTAATACTAAAAATTTAGGCAAGATTTCATTAAAAGAGTATATTAATTGGAGTAAATTATGGACTAAAAATACTATTGATATTTTAGGTAATAATTCCCATTTTTATATTTGGCTGGGAGCTGATCAAAATGAGGGATTTCAACCTTTGCCTGATTTTATAGTGATGATGAGAGAGTTTGATCAGGTGAAGTCAAGGAGTTTTATTACTATGAGGAATCAAAGGGGCTATGGCACACAAAAGAATTGGATGGCAGTTAGACAGGAATTACTTTATTATATTAAAGGCAATCCAAGTTTTTCTGTTACATATACAGATATTCCAAAGATATTAAATGGTTATTACAAAGAAACTAATGGAGAAAGAGTTGATAATTTATCAAGAAGTAAATCCGATAAAATTCGTCCTGGCAATGTATGGGTAGATATTCAGCAAGTTTTTTATAGAATGGAAGAAAATGCACCTGGGTGCTATGCCCAAAAACCTCTCAAATCCACTGAAAGAATTATTTTAACAAGCTCTGAAGAAAATGATTTAGTAATAGATTTTTTTGCTCATGCGGGCACAACTTTAATTGCGTCTGAAAAATTAAAAAGACAATGTTTTACAATAGATAATGATCCAATTTTTGCAGAAATTACTATTAGAAGATTGGAAAATTTTAGAAAAACAGGGAAAGTTGGTTGGCAGGTCAAAAATCCTTTTCCCGAAGTTGCGAGCGAGTTAAATTTAAAAGATGTTGAAGATATAAAAATTCCGCAATTAAAAATTGGACAGATAGCATTACTTTAACTAAATTAAATATAATATTTATGGAAAAATTAAAACAACAATTAAATCATTTAATTAAAAAATTAGAAAATGCAAAAAATTTTCGTTCAATTTTAGAAAATCTTACATCAGTTTATCCTTTTAATGAATATGAATATATTATTTCGCATTTATTGGTGGCGAAAAGATTGACTCTTGACGAATATTTAGAATTAAGAAATGATTATTTAAATCGCAATTTATTTCTCTATTTATTTGAAATTTCTGCACCAAGAGGATTGGGTGATAAGTGGTCATTTGGTCATTTAAAAGAATTAGTTCCAGATTTTCAAAGACCATCCAAGAAAATAGATCCAAAGTATAGCGGTGAGTATGATTTTTGGTTAAAGTGGAATAATAAAGGAATTCGTATTGAAATTAAAACATCAAGAGCGGTAGATTTTGAGCGACCAAACGAATCACTTTATGCTAAAGCACTGTCTTCAATATCTAAAAGACCCTTTGATATGAATTTTCAGCAAATTAAAATAGGTTGCGCGGATGTATTTTTGTGGATTGGAATTTGGCGAGATAAAATTAGATATTGGATTTTAAATTCAGAGGAAATTAAAAAAAATAAATATTTTTCCAAAGGACAACATAGAGGTAATGTTGGTGAAGGACAATTACATTTAAAGCAAGATAATATAGCTGAATTTAAAAAATATGAAATTGTGTCGACCAAAATAAAACAAGGCATAATAGCAGCTTATAAGAGACTTTAAAATAATTAAAATAATTAAATAAATAATATGCCAAGCAATAAACAGACAATTAAAATTAAAACAAGAGCGGCTAAAACAAAAAGCAAAAAAAGCAATATTAAAAAAAGCAAAAAAATTTCAAATGAAGCCGCGAGGCCAAATATTGATTTAAAAATAACACCAAAGGCAATGCCAAATGCTTGGGAGCAAAACGAAAACGATAAAGGTTTTGTTAATCAAAACAGATCATTAGGACTGTATCGCAAAATTGCTGTTAGCTTTATTGTTTTAACAGCAATGCTTTTAGCTGTTATATTTTATTTTTCTTTTGTAAAAGTAACAATTACCTTAATTCCCGCCAAAGAACATTTAAGTGGTAATTTAATGATTGATGTTTATGATAAAAGTAAAAGGTCCATAGCGGGCGGCGGGGCCATTATAGGAGCAGTTAAGCAAATCAAGGCTGAACAAACTAAAGTTTATCAAGCCGGCGGAATTGAAGTAATAGGCGAAGAAGTAACAGGGACGGTTACCATAATAAATAATTACAATAAAAACCAGCCACTAGTAGCAACTACAAGATTACTTAGCTCAGATAATAAATTGTTTAGATTAAAAAGAACCGTGAATGCGCCGGCTGGCAGTCAAATTGAAGTTGAAGTTTATGCGGACGAGCCAGGGCAAGATATGGCTATTGGTCCTGCTCGTTTTACAATTCCGGGACTTTGGGCAGGGCTGCAGGATAAGATTTACGGTGAAAGCAAAGAGCCGATGAAATATTCAAAAAAAGTGAAAAAATATATTCAGCAAATTGACATTGATAGCGCGGTTAAGGATTTAAAGCAAAGCTTGCTTGAAAAAGCGGAAATTGAAATCGGCAAGACTTACAAAGATTATGATCAAGTAATTTATAACATTGATAATAATTCAATTGTTCAGCAAGTTGGCGGCAAAGTAGGGGATGAAGTTGAAGAATTTACCGTACTCGCGGAAACAATGGTTACAGTAGCGGCTTTTGACAGTGAAAAAATTTATGAATTGGCCCAACAAAAATTAATGTCAGCTTTGCCTGACGATAAAGAGTTGCTGGAGTTTAGCGCAAATGATATTAGTTATAATTTAAGCAGTTATAATATTAGCCAGAGCATAGCTTCGTTAGATGTTAATTTTATTAGTGGAATGGTTATAACAGGAGAAGCTGATGTTATTGATCCAAGCAAAGTTTTAGGATTGACTCGCCAGCAGTTGGATGATTATTTAATTGACGTGCCGGAGATAGCCGGTTATGAAGTTAAGTTTACGCCTAGCTGGATTAAAAAGGTTCCTAATTTGGTTGATCGGATTGAGATAAAGATTAAGAAGTGAGGAGTGACAATTTTATTTAATAGATTTTTTTAATAAGATATATTTTAATTAGGGGCAGTTCAGTAAAAGACAATTTATAAAAAATTTAGATAAAATAAAATGTTATCCAAAGGTGATTGCTATAACCACCAATTATAGTTCCGCTCCTTGCGAGGGGCAGGATCTCAAGCGAGACTAAGCCGAGGATAAATAAAGCGAGAAGCCCTTGCGCGACAGGGGAAACTAGATGGAACCGCGGGGAAAAGAAACCTCGTTCTAGTCCCGCTACACATAAAGTGTAGTAAAAGCGGGATTGGAGCGAGGTTTTTTAAATAGACTTGTCGCGTAATTATTTTTTACTGCTCCGCCAGCTGGCGGATTGGTCAAATTTTCCAAAAATTTTTTCAGCTTAGCTTAGGCTAAACCTCAAAAATTGTTTGAAAAATTATAACT
>JAYEOU010000075.1:0-2888 GCA_034723335.1 Patescibacteria group bacterium | reverse complement strand
AACCAAATATCTATTTTGTGGCTGTTTTTAAGAGCCATTCTATCCTCAACTACGAAAATCTTATCTCCGTAAACTTGAGGAAAACGGACTCTTGTTCCAAACCTCAAAAAGTTGCAAGCAATTATACTGTCCCGAACATCTGTTCCGAAAGCGGTGGTAAAAGGAGTTGAATCGGTTTGGTCTGGCGTGCTCGAGTAAGCTGTTACTATTACTGATCGTTTTTTTACCACTATTGGCGCAAGCGGCGCGGACGGCTGAATCAATGCTTGTCCTTGAAGGGTGATTAGCCCATCAGCAGACAATAGGTTAACCTCGTCTTGATTAAGTAAATTATCGTTTATCAAATCAAATTGAGGAAACAAAAAGGTAGAAACCAAACAAAACAAAGACAGAGAAACCGAAATCTTGCGTTTTGTATACATAAATTTTTGAGCAATTAAAAAATCCCCTCTTTGGGATTTATTAAATACTATCATACTTATGTAATTTTGTCAAGTATTTTAGAGATTTTTAATATTTTGTCAAAATTCCCTTAATTTGCGAGTTTTTCATCTTTTTTAGGGCTATTCTTAACCAAACAGAGTATTTATTCGGATGCCTAATAATGTCTTTCTTTAATTCCCCCATGAAAACCCACTTATAATCCATAATTTCTTTTTGATTAGGTTTTGGCTCTCCGTTAAATTTTCCAATAAAAACACAATCATATTCATTTTCAATTAGGCCATTATAAAATCCTGTGTTGTAAATAAAACAAAATATTTTTTTAATTTTGCAATCAAACCCCATTTCTTCTCTTAATCGCCTATGTACTGCCTGATTATAAGTTTCGTTCGGTCTGGGATGGCTGCAAACTGTGTTTGACCAAAGCCCTCCTGAATGATACTTATTTTTTGCTCTTTGTTGAATAAGTAGTTCACCTTTTGAATTAAAAATAAAAATTGAAAAAGCCCTATGCAACTTTCCGTCTTGATGGGCTTTTATTTTCTCCTCTATGCCAATTTTTCTGTTGTTTTTGTCCACTAAAACTACCTGTTCTTGCGCCATATTATTTTTTATTTTGAGCGGGTTATTGGAAAAAGTTAGAACTCATTTTGAGCAAAATCCCGACGCTGAAATTTGATTTAATTTGCCCTCGCTTCGCTCGGACAAGTGTTTCCGCTACGCTGACGCGGAGCAAAACAGAAAAAATTTCCACATTTATTTTTTTCGCCCGCAATTTTCAAATTTTTAATTCAATTAAGGAAAAGAAATTTTTCTGTTTTGATATTCTGCTAACGCAGAATTGCGGAAACACTTTCTCACCCCATTGTCCGTCTTCGGCGGACTGGCAAGCGGGCAAAAATTCATTTTCCCCACACCCCTTTTTCTTTTTGCCCGCTTGCTTTCGAGCTTCGCCCGATTTTTTTCGGCAGGATTTCAAAATCAATAAGGGCAGCGGGTGGGGTTAGATTATAAATATTTTTTAAGATCATTAAATCCGTAACTATTTTTTACTATTTTTTCAATATACTCTAAATCTACCCCGTCATTTTTATATGGCACTGGGATTAACATTTTTTTCAATTTTGTTAGATTTAATTTTCTGTAATAATTATATCGCCATTGATGATTTTTTATCATAACTCCAATATAAAACAAAAAATAAGGATTATAGTCTTCTTTCAATGTCAAGATTGCATTATCGCCACTTGTTATAAAATCATCAAATTGAAAAAATGTCTCCCCAACACTTCCGTTTAGGGCAATTGTTAAGCATTTGGCTTTTGCGTTTGGTTTTTCGTTCACAAAATTAGAAACACCGTTGTTTTTTGAAGTTGTGGTTATATACGGCGTGCCGTTGCTTTCTAGTGCATTTTGCGGTAATGCTGTCTTTTTTACAATATCGCACAAATCACTAACTCTGGTTAATTTAATGTTTATATTTTCCTCCACTTTGATTTTACTGCTTTTCTTTGGTAATAATTTTTGAGAAAAATCACTATAATTAATTTTAATTCTTACCAATTTTATTTTTTGGCTCGCTAATCTTTCTGGTGTAATTTGTCTACCATATCTATATTTCCACTTATTAATCCTAATTTGAAAAGCAACTTGAAATAATTCCTCGCTGCTTAATTTTTTTTTAGGAATTAAAACCATACAATTATTATCAGCAGAACAACTTTTGCCTTGAACAAACGCCTGTCCAATCGTACCAACTCTTGGTACTGTGATAAATGGTGCTTTATAGTAATTTTTTATATTAAAAAAACCGTAAACACCGTTATCATCACCTTTGGAAGAAATCAACATATTTTTACCTTCACTTCCTTCTAGTGGCTCTTTATTTTCAAACTCTTTCAATCCGTATTCTATCTTGAATAATTTTCCAATGGTAGTTATCATACTATTTTTTATCTTCTAATTTATTGAAATATTTTATTTTAAATGCAATTGCCTCTCTTATCATTCTTTCAACTCCATTTTCTATTTCTTTTAAACTTGGGATTTTGCTGTCAATATACGCCTCTGGAATAAACTCAATATTTGAATCCTTTGTATCTAACTTGCAAATCTTTTTAAATTCAGGAAAATTCTTAAATTTCAAATTTTGATTTACAAGAAACGCTTTTAGTTCTTCTTTTATTTCTTCAAGTTTATTTTCAAAATTTTTATTAAAAATTCTTTTTCCTTTTTTCTTTTTATAGCCATCGCTTATCGCTCTTGCAAAATAAATATTTTGTTTTGAAAAATTATGTGAGACACCTTTTTTAATAAAAATTCCAATTCTTCCCGCAGAGATGCCGCTGTATTGATATCTATGCTTTTGAAGGGCTCGTCCAAAAGAAGAATGCGGGGTTTTGCCGACAAAGCTCTGGCTATGGCAATTTTTTGCTTTTCCCCTC
>JAYEOU010000074.1:0-2893 GCA_034723335.1 Patescibacteria group bacterium | reverse complement strand
GCAAAAAAATTGGATTGGACGATCAGAAGGGGCGAGTGTGAAATTTACTGTCATTGCGAGGAGCGACGAAGGAGCGACGAAGCAATCCCGAGGCAACAGAGACAACAACGAGATTGCTTCGCCTACGGCTCGCAATGACAATGAAATTGAAGTTTTCACAACAAGGCCAGACACTTTATTTGGGGCGACATATATGGTGCTGTCTCCTGAACATCCGTTGGTTAAAAAAATAACCGCCCCTGAACAAAAAAAAGAAGTAGAAAAATATGTTAAAAAAATAGGGGCAAAGTCTGACCTTGAACGAACAGAAGCGAAAGAAAAAACAGGAGTGTTCACTGGCGCTTATGCCATCAATCCTGTAAATAATGAAAAAATTCCTGTTTGGATCGCTGATTATGTTTTAATGGGTTATGGCACAGGCGCGATTATGGCAGTGCCTGCGCACGACGAGCGGGATTTTGAGTTTGCGAAACAGTATAATTTGCCTATTAAAGAAGTGGTTATTCCGATATTCGGCAAAGAACATAAGAACGAAAAATACAGAGAAACAATTACCGCTTTAGTCCATAGAAAAAAAGATAATAAATTTTTATATTTAAATGATAATCATTATAAAAAAATTGTACCAATGATTGGAGGAATCAAGAAAGGTGAATTAATTCAAAATACAGCTGAAAGAGAAGTGTATGAAGAAACAGGTTATAAAGTGAACTTTGTTAAAAAACTCGGCGGCCAAATTGAATCGCATTTTTTTGCTTCACATAAGAATGTCTGGAGATATAGATTAGACCAGCCGGTCTTATGCGAATTATTAGATGAAGACGCAGAGCCAGATGCAATATCTGAAGAAGAAAAGAATCAGCATAAAATTATATGGCTGACTGCCCAAGAAGCATTAGAGAAAATTGCGCATGAAGATAATAAAATCGGGCTATTAAGATATTTAGGCAAGTATGGGGTTTTTTGCGGAGATGGCAGAACTGTAGATTCAGAATTTATAAGCGGCTTAAAAACGCAAGAAGCAAAAAAAGCAATAATTAAATGGCTGGAGGAAAAAGGAGCTGGCCGGCGGACTGTAAATTATAAATTGCGGGACTGGTGCATCAGCAGGCAAAGATACTGGGGGCCTCCTGTGCCGATTGTTTACTGTAAAAAATGCGGACCAGCGGTTGTTTCAGAAAAAGATTTGCCGGTGAAATTACCCGAGTTGGAAAAAGGCTGGGAGCCGGCAGGAGACGGCAGAGGGCCGCTGGCTAAAGTAAAAAGTTTTATGAAAACAACCTGTCCTAAATGCGGCGGGCATGCCGAGCGGGAGCCGGATGTTATGGATAATTTTTTGGATTCTGCTTGGTATTACTTTAGATATATTTCTCCGCATGATGACAAAAATATGTTTGATAAAAAGTTAAGTAAAAAGTGGCTGCCTGTTGATTTATATATTGGCGGCAATGAGCACGCTGTCCTGCATCTTATGTATACCAGATTTATTACCATGGCTTTTCACGATTTGGGCTTAATTGATTTTGATAATCCTTTTAAAAGGTTTCGGGCAAACGGCATGATATTAAAGGACGGCCAGAAGATGAGCAAATCAAAAGGCAATATTGTTAATCCTGAAGAGTATGGCGAGAAAATTGGATATGACGCGCTAAAAACTTATATTTTATTTTTAGGGCCTTTAAGCGAAGACAGATCATTCAGCGATTCAGGCGCGCAAGGCGCTAAGCGCTGGATAGAAAAAATAGCCCGCTTAGAAAAAAAGGTTCACCCCGTTAAATATGTATCGCTTGACCGCGGCCTTAAACCACCGTCTGCGGCTAATTTATTACAGCCGATTTCACCAACAGCTTTATTTAACGGGGTGAACAATAATTATAAAGATAATGAAAATTTAATAAAAAAATTACATCAAACCATTAAAGCTGTTACTGATGATTTTGAAAGCCAGAAATACAATACGGCTATTGCCCGTTTAATGGAGTTGACAAATGCTTTAAGCGCGGAAAAAAATATTTCAAGTAAAACTTGGAAAAAATTCTTAATTCTTATTGCTCCGTTTGCTCCAGCGCTTGCTGAAGAATTGTATGCGAGATTAGATAGAGAAACTAAAAAAACCGAGTTTCTACGATTGCGAAACAATCATAGAAATTTGGTTTCTATTTTTAAGCAGAAGTGGCCAAAATATGATCCTAAATTAATTAAAGATGATACTATTAATTTTGTAGTTCAAATAAACGGCAAACTGCGTGATATTATTAAAGTTGACGCTGATATTAGCGAAAAAGAAGTAAAAAAAGTTGCTTTGGAGAGTGATAAGATTAAAAAATGGATTAGTGGCAAAGAAATTATCAAGATGATTTTTGTGAAAGGGAAATTAATAAATATAGTCGTTAAATAATTTGCGCAGTTTATTAGACCTGTTGCATAATAAGCTACTACTGCAATTTCCATATTTCGGCCAAATTTTCCAAAAATTTTTTCAGCTTACCTTGCAGGTAAACCTCAAAAATTATTTGAAAAATTTATCTCAAAATCTAAAAATTTCGTTATGCAGCTTATTATGCAACAGGTCTAATTTATAGTTAAGGAATCTCAATGTTTAATGGCTAAGCGCCCAAGGCGCTGTCAGGGCATTAAGCCTGACAGCGCTTTGGGCGCAATAATGCGCCGTTAGGCCTGATTTAAGTTATTATGAATAAAACAGACATTTTAATTGTCGGCGGTGGTCCGGCGGGGCTAGTGGCGGCAGTCGTAGCCCGAAAAAATAATCCTAATAAAAAAATTATTCTAGTAAGAGAATATGAAAAATGCGTTATCCCTTGCGGGTTGCCATATATTTTTAACCGGCTGAAATCG
This sequence comes from Patescibacteria group bacterium, assembly GCA_034723335.1. Taxonomy (GTDB): domain Bacteria; phylum Patescibacteriota; class Patescibacteriia; order Patescibacteriales; family VMTK01; genus DAOWHZ01. The sequence continues at coordinate 37 of JAYEOU010000074.1, read as the reverse complement.
GCTCAAAAAGACATAATGCCGGATAAGGCTTATAAGG
>JAYEOU010000073.1:0-2973 GCA_034723335.1 Patescibacteria group bacterium | reverse complement strand
CATCATTTTCAGTTAAATTTTTAATTACTGTATCAGGATTAATTTGAGTGATTTTTAAAATTTTGTTAGCAGTACTTCTGCCAATACCAAAAATATAGGTTAAAGCAATCTCAACCCGCTTGTCATTAGGAATTGTTATACCGGCAATACGAACAGCCATAATTAATATAGAATTAAGAATTACGAATCAAGAATTAAGGGAATGAAATTAAAATTCATTATTCTTAATTCATAATTCTTGATTCTTGATTCTAAGTTAGCCTTGTCTTTGTTTATGTTTTGGATTCTTGCATATAACATGCACTCGGCCTTTGCGCCGAACTATTTTACAGTCTTTACATATTTTTTTGACAGATGCTCTAACCTTCATAAAATTGCAGATTTTAGATTTATGATTTAAGATTTAAAAATTGCAAAAGATTAATTTTTTATAACTACTTATTACATAAATCTTAAATTTGCAATCTTAAATCTTAAATTAATTACAGTCTATAAGTAATTCTTCCCTTGGTTAAGTCATACGGACTTAACTGAACCTTAATATTGTCGCCAGGCAGCAGCCTAATCCTATGCATTCGCATTTTACCTGACAAATGAGCTAAAATCTCATGCCCATTTTCAAGTAAAACCTTAAAAGAAGCGGCTGGCATTAATTCCAGCACTTCCCCTTTTGCTTCTATAAAATCTTTAGAATCAATTGTCTTGCTATTTTTTTTAGGCATTAATTAAAAACACAAAAATTTTGGCAAAATTTAATCCCGAATATTTCGGGATACCAAAATTCCGTCAAACTACTTTAATTTAATAACAATTTATTGTTATTTGTTATTGTAAAATAATTATATATGTTAATAGTTAATATGTCAAGGGAAATTATGATAATTATTAATAATTAAATATTTTATTTAGTGTTAGCTAAAAATTATATTCTAACAAAAACACAAAAAACATCAAGAATTTTCCAGCACCGCTTTTATTCTCCTAACGCCTGCGCTGCTGCTTTGCTCTTTTTTTATTCTAAAATTTCCCAACTGGCCAGTGTTCTCAATATGCGGACCCCCGCAAATTTCCTTGCTGAATATATCACCATCCTTGCCGATAGTATAAACTTTAACTTTTGCGCCGTATTTTGATTCAAAAACCCCCATAGCGTTTTGCTTTTTTGCCTGATTTAAACTCATTTCTTCATATGTTACAGATAAATTTTTAGCAATAGCTTGATTAACTAATTTTTCAACTTCCTGCTTTTGCCCATCTGTTATTTTTTCAGGGTGCGAAAAATCAAAACGCAATCTTTCAGCAGTAATATTACTGCCTTTTTGCGCAACATGATCGCCTAAAACCTTGCGCAAAGCCGCAAGCAGTAAATGCGCCGCTGTATGCAATTTTTTGGTTTCTTCGCTTGCGTCCGCCAAACCGCCTTTAAATTTTCCTACTGAAGCGGTTCTGGATAATTCTTGATGTTTTTTCAACTCTTTGCTAAAACCATCTTCATCCACAGATAATCCTTTTTCTTCAGCGATTTCTTTTGTTAGTTCTATTGGAAAACCATAAGTCTGATATAAATTAAACGCCTCAATGCCGCTGATTGTGTTTTTGTGTTTTTGTATTTTTGTGTTTTTGCGCAACATTCTTCCAAATTCTTTTAATCCCCTCTCTAATGTCTGCTTAAACTTTGCCTCTTCAGCTTTCAACTGCTCAATAACAAAATCAATATTTCTTGACAGTTCAGGATAAACATTCGCGTAATCATGCGCCACAATTTTAGCAATCTCTTTTGTCCATGACTCTTGCTTAATCTCAATCTGCCTGCCATAGCGAATAGCCCTGCGAATTAAGCGGCGCGCCACATAGCCCTGGTCAGTATTAGACGGGGTTACTCCTTTGTCATCGCCTATAATAAAAGTCGCGGCTTTAATGTGATCGGCTATGATTTCAAACGGTTTTATGTTTTCTCTGTATTTTTTGTTGTTTGATAATCGTTCAATTTTATTTATGATATTAATATACAAATCTGTTTCAAAAATATTATCTTTTGCTTGAACCGCCATTGCCATTCTCTCCAAACCGCCGCCAAAATCAACGTTTTTTTGCGGCAATTTTTCAAAACCTTTCTCGGTTTTAACATATTCCATAAAAACACTATTGCCTATTTCTATAAAACGCCCGCAATCACAATTAACATGGCAGGGCTGATTCTTAAAAGGCGAATTTTCATGCTTTTTTAAATTCGCGCCAAGATCATAAAATATCTCGCTGTCAGGCCCGCCTGGTTCGCCTATCGGCATATCAGCCGGAACGCCGGAACGCGACCACCAATTTTTAGTTTCATCATAATAAAAAATATGTCCGCCTTGCATGCCGCTTTTTTCCGGCATATCAATGTCTTTTGCCTCTATTCCGGCCTGCTTATACAGCTTTTGCCAAATTTTAACTGACACTAGATCTTTGTCTATGTTAATTTCCTTATTGCCGCGAAAAACAGTTACATAAAGCCGCTGTGAATCTAATTTTAATTCTTTGGTTAAAAATTCCCAAATCCAGGCCAATTGCTCTTTTTTAAAATAGCCCGCCTTGGCGCTATTAAGCGCGTCCGAGTTGCCTAATGACCAATTGCCCAGCATTTCAAAGCAAGTAGTATGCCGGCTATCGCCCACTTCATCAATGTCTTCAGATCTAAAACATTTTTGCGAATTAGTTAAACGAACGCCTTCGGGATGCTTTTCGCCTAATAAATACTGTATTAATGGCTGCATTCCAGAGCTAATAAACAAAGAAGTCGGATCATTTTCCGGAATCAAAGAAGCGCTGGGAATAATACTATGTCCTTTTGATTTAAAAAAATCCAAATATTTTTGTCTTAATTCTTGAGCAGTCATAAATTATGGTTAATTAGTTACTTAGTTAATCAGTCACTTAGTCTTTGGTTATAAATATTTAAGATTGTATAACTGTTTAACTGATTAACTGGTT
>JAYEOU010000072.1:0-2992 GCA_034723335.1 Patescibacteria group bacterium | reverse complement strand
TTTTTTCTATTCCAACTATAGTTTCAGCCAGCCAATTATTCCCTCCGGAAATACCGGTTTTATTTTATGGTGACGCGGAAATAAATAATGAGCCAGTTGCCGTAAATACTGTTATTTCAATAACAAAAGAAGTAGATAATATTGAGATCGATAGTAGTACGACTAAAAATATTGGTAAATATTTTTTTGAAGTTTCGTGCAAAAAACACATTGGAGAAAATATTTTTTTTAAGATCAATGATTTAATCAGCGGGCAAAGCCAATGTGTTGATGTATCAACTGTGCCGAGCGTTAAATTGGATTTAACAATTAATAATACTGATATTATAGCCAACCAATGGACTAAAGCGATAAATACATCTTCAGATGTTGGCGATGAAGTTGAAATAAAAATTAGTTTTAATTCAGCTTTATTTACTGCAGATAAGGCAACGATTACGATCGGGCCTGGCGGCTTATCTATTTTAAAAAATTCATCAGTATTGGAAAATCGGTTTGAAGTTAATTTTTTACCCAATACAATAATTACCGGAGATAGCAACTGGGATGGAAAATTAATTACTCCAACTTTAAGCGAAATAAGTTTAGATATTTTACCAGTCAATGAAAATAAAGAAAAAACTATAGAAAAAGTCATGAAGATTGGTTTTGACGGCAATATATTGTCATTAGATAAGCCAGTAAGCATATTATTTCCACAGATGAGCGGATTTAAAGTTGGTTATAGCTGTGGCAGTTCGGATTTTACGGAAATTGCAAATATGTGCCCTTTAAATAATGGAGATAGTTTAGTTGGAGACAACATAGACTGCAAGTTTGATAATGGCATTGACTTAATAGTTTGGACAAAACATTTTACTAATTTTGTTATTTATTCACAAACAGTTGATTCAGAATCAGAAGTTGCCGGCAGCGCGGGAAGTCAGATTATTTTAAATATAACTCCTTGCGTTGAAGTAATTTATGATCAATGGCAAAAAATTTGCGTGAATAATTGGCAGTATCGCAACATAATCTCTAAAATACCCAATAATTGCGTAATTACAAAAGAGCAAAAAGAATTAACAAAAAGAAAATGCGGTGTAGATGAAAATGGAAAAATAAAAGTGTTAGGCGCTGAATTTTATCCTGACAACAGTTTAATCCGCGGGAGCGATATGAAGATTTATTTAATTGAAAATCAAATTAAAAGGCATATAATAAATTTAAAAGCATTAGAGCGGTTTACTGGCATGGAAATTTTTAATACTTCTGACGAGATGATAAATTTATATTCAACAGGAGATAAAATTTTTAGCAGAGATTATAAGAGCGGAGATTTAATCCGCGGCAGTGATATGAAAGTTTATATTATTAAAAATAATAAAAAGCATCATATTATTAATTTAAAAGAACTACTTAAATATGCAGGGCAATGGATTTATAATGTAAATAATAAAACATTAGCCCAGTATCATTAAACTTATCCCATATAAATAACAGTTGCATTTTTATTTTTTTTATTATTTTTGCTATAATATAAGCATGAAAAATAAAAAGAAAAAAGGACTAAAATTTTTTGTTTATTTGATTTTAGGCGGTTTTTTAATTAAACTGTTTGTTTTTATTTTTAAAAAGCGAACTAGAGAAACAATTCAGGTTAATTTTAAGGATTTTTATGACGAAGAAAAAGATGAAGTTGAGGAATTAACAGAAGGAAAACAAAGCTTTAAGAAATTTTGCCATGATTCAAGCCTAATTTTTAAAGAATATTTTATTCCTAATGAAGAAAATGAACACAAGCCGAAAATTTTGCGAACCAAGCCGTTGGTTATTATTATTGTCGGCCTTGTTTTAATTAAAGCAGTAGTAACCGGCTATTTGTTTTTTATTTACCCAAATCATGCAAGAATGACAGAATTAATATCCTGTCAGATCTTGGAACTAATTAACAAAGATAGAATTAGCGATGATTTGCCAATTTTAACAATTAATCCTGCCCTAAATTCCGCTGCGCTAACCAAAGCGCAAGATATGATTGATTATGATTATTTTGCGCATAAAAGTTTAAACGGCAAAATGCCTTGGGATTGGATTAACAGAGGAGAATACGCTTATTTGTTTGTGGGAGAGAATTTAGCTATGAATTTTAATTCAGCCCAAGCCGCGCATAGCGCTTTAATGCAATCAGAAAGCCATAAAAAAAATATTTTAAACAGTAAATACGCGGATATTGGCTTGGCGGTTTTATCAGGGGAATTAAATGGAAAAAATACTAATATTTTGGTTCAACTTTTTGGTTTTAGAAAAGCTGAATTAGCCATAGTTGCCCAAGAAGAAAAAATATCGCCAACTCAAATTCCATTTGTTACTTTGCCGATTAATCCAACAGTTAATGAAGAATCAGCTGAAGAAAAAATTTTTGAAGCGGCGGATGAACAAGCGGCAGAACAAATCGCGCCGGCTAAAACAGCAGAAGACCTGCCTGCGCAGCCAGAAGAAAAGGTTGAAGTTATGCCGATAGAAAAAGAACAAATAGAGGTTGCCGCTGTAAACAGACATATTTATACCAGCCCTAATTCAGCCATAGAAAATAATAAGGTAACTCAAGTTATGACTTTTACTGTCCAGGAAGATAAAAAAATTATTTCAGCAGTTAAATTAGTTAAAACATCCCATTATATTTTTATCGTTGTATTAGCTTTTATTGCGCTTGCTTTATTGGTAAATATTTTTGTCAGAATTAGCATTCAGCATAAATCAGTTATTGTTCAGGGCTTATTAGTAATAGTTTTTATAACCAGTTTAATTTTTATCAGATTGCACTTTTTAGAGCAAATTTGGGAAAAAGTAAGTATTATTTCAACATTTTAACATGTTAAAACATTTAAAAGTTGTAATTGCCATATCCGGCGGCGTTGATTCATCAGCCGCTGCTTTTTTATTGCAAAAACAGGGATATGAGGTTATAGGAATGTTTATGCGCCTTGCCCCGTTAGATAGTTCACCCTGC
>JAYEOU010000071.1:0-3021 GCA_034723335.1 Patescibacteria group bacterium | reverse complement strand
AAATTTTGAGTTATAATTTTTCAAACAATTTTTGAGGTTTAGCCTAAGCTAAGCTGAAAAAATTTTTGGAAAATTTGACCAAAATTTGGAAATTGCAGTAAAAAATAATTACGCGACAAGTCTATTAAGGCTAACAAGGAGACTGATCACATCATTGGCAGATCAGGCCCCTTCTTTGTCTTAACCCCCGCTCCTCGCGAGAGTCGGGGTAAATAATTAAACTCCTCTATTTAAACCTGAGGCAGGCTCCATTTTTAAGCATTAAACGCATAAACTAAAATTTTTGATTTAACGTGTATTGTCTTGGCTAAATTCAAATTTTGATTTAATAAGCAATACCATAAATGGATTTTTGTTTTAGTTTTAGTTTAATTTTTATTTTATTATTTTAATCAACTTCAAGCTTCGCCGTCATTCCCCACTTTTCACCATTCTAATTTAATTATACACCACACATCCCCTTTTGTCAATAATAATGCGCTGCTAAACATTTGGCTAAAATAAGCCATTTTTCATCACAAAAATAAATTATTTTAATAACAAAAATCCCACTTGTTGAAAAGTGGGAAATTTTATTAGCTATTATAAGTAAAAATCAACTAAGTTCTTAACATTTCGTCCACAGGTTTGCATATAACACGCAATATACAACATGCAACACAAAACATATGCCATAAAATATACTTATATTCTTAATTTGTTGCATGTTACGTGTTGCGTGATATTCGGTTCCTTGCTATAAACCGGCTGAACAATATCAAACTCAAATTTTTTACTTTTAACTTTTAACTTTTTACTTTTAACCATACATCCTGCCTCGCCAGAGTCTGCCAAGAGGGACTCTGACGGTTTTACAGGTATGCCAATAGCATAACCTAAGGTATTGGCGATAACTATGCCAATCCGCAGAGCAGTAAAACTTGTCCCTGATTCACCCTGATTTACAACTTGAATTTTTTTAATATCTTGAATTTCTGATTTATTTTGCTTTAACAGTTTATCAACTAATGGCAGTAATTTCTCGGCTGGTTTATATTTGGCTTTAAATTTTTTTTGTACCACTGCGCCTTTGCTATTTTTCAAGGCAATCACAATATTATCTTCTTGAATTGTATTAATGCATAGAATCATAAAATATTATATTCCTTTATAATTTCCTTGAGCAAACCGCGACTTGTCAATAAACCTATTAGCTGGATTTATTTTAAAAATGGGATAAAATTAAACTATGCCTACTTCATTAATCACAATAATTTTTTTTCCTTCTAAAATCTTATACAAAAAGACGTCAGTAACATCTTTTCTATATTTGAATTCTCTTGTGTCCATTAAAGTAAAATTAACTTCTTTGCTTAATTCACTCTCCAATTCTTTAATTAATTTTAATAACTTAATTTTATTAATTCTGCCGATAATTAATAAGTCAATTCTGGAGTTAAAATTATTAACAAAGATCCCGGTTAAAATCAGCAGCTTTACCTTGCCGATTTTTTGCAATTTATTAATAAAATTTTTTTCATATAAAATCTGAGATTTAATAATTAAAGCTTTAATTTCTTCAAATAAAATAAAATTTAAATTGGCTTGGTAATACTTTTTTTTATGCTTGCCCGCCGTAGTATTGACACAGGCGGGCTTGCCCGCCGAAGCCTGGACGCAAATTAACTCGCCTTCTTCTTTTTCTTCAGCGCCTGCCTTAGCAATCAAAACACCAAACCTTTCTAAGTTTTCCAATTCGCGGCGAACAGAATTAAGCTGTAATTTTAATTTACGCGATAATTCCCTGATATAAAATTTCTCTCTTGGATTAAGTAAAAATAATTTTAATATTTTTACCCTGGCCCGTGAGCCAAAAAGTTGTTCTAACATAATTACGCATAACGCGTAACGCATAACGCGTAACGCATAACAAATACTTTATTTAATGCTATAATATTAAAAAATTCACTTTTTTTGTTAGACTTTTATTTACTTATATAGTATAATATAAACTGAATTTAGTCAAAATAAATATTATCATTTTATATTATTTTAAATTATGAAACGACTAAAAATTATCTTTTTGTCATTCCCAATCCCTTCTTTGTAATTCCAGAAGGCGCAGCCTATCTGGAATCCAGGGTTAAGCGAGCGGAATTTGGATTCCTGCTTTCGCAGGAATGACAAAAAAAGTGTTTTGTAATTCAAAGATATTAATGTTACGCTGGATTTTAATAAAATTAATAAAAACAATATACGTTACGCGTTATGCGTTACGCGTTATGCGACGAATATGTATTATAAAATAGCTCAGCTGACTCTAACCCCCGGACAAAAAGCTGGTTCAACTAATGAAATTTTTGTCGCTCAGCCAAATGCCGACAAAGAAAATTTGGCTGGAAAACTTTTTATTTTAATTGAAATAGAATCAAAAAAAGCTGATAATCTTAAAATTATTAACTTTTTGATTGACCGCCTTAATTATAATTATTACCAAAATGAAAAATTAATTTTATGTGAACGAATCAGCGGCTTAAAGCCAGAGCATATTTTTGAATCAGCTTTAGCTAAAACCAACAAAAACCTATCCGAATTTATTCATGCTGAAAAAATAAAATTAAATCCCGGCTTAATAAATATTACAGCTGGGATAATTCACAAAAATAATTTGCATTTTGGTAATTTGGGTAAAAATAAAGCTTTGCTAATTTATAAAAACAAAAAAGGAAACAATCACGCCAAATATAAATTAATCAACATTATTGAACAAACTAAAGATAGCGGCAGTAAAAAACAAACAGGCTTAACTAAATTATTTACCAATGTAATCAGCGGATCTATCCCTGCTAACGGATATTTTATTTTTACCAATGAAGCTTTGCCTGAATATTTATCAAATAAACAATTAATTGACATAGTTACAACTTTGCCTCCAACCGGCGCCGCTGAACAAATTAAAAATATGTTAATTAGAATTAATGCCTATGTTTCTTTTTTGGGCATTATTATTAAAAATACTGCTGAACAGCAATCAGCCGAATC
>JAYEOU010000070.1:0-3027 GCA_034723335.1 Patescibacteria group bacterium | reverse complement strand
TCGCTTGCCAGGAATGACAATTAAGTGTAAATCCGTCAACGAATTACCTAACATCTACAGGAATGACAAAAAAGAACTGTTTTGTCATTCAATAGTAATTTCCGCGAATTTTTGCGGTAATTATGAGCAGTTATAGCGATATTTATTGCTTTTAACAATATATCTTGTTATAATAATATAAATTAACTTATAATTTATACGATTTATGAAAATTAATCCTTTTGTTTTTAGAAATTATGACATCCGCGGAGTAGTGGATAAAGACCTGGATGTTAAAAAAGTTAAGGCCATTGGCAAAGCTTATGGCACATTATTGCGCCGCCGAAAAATTAGGCAGGCGGTAATTGGCAGGGACTGCCGTTTGAGCGGAAAGGAATTTCAATCCGCTTTTACAAAAGGCTTAACCGCTATGGGCATAGATATTATTGACCTTGGAATAATTATGACGCAGATGATGTATTATGCCCAATATCGCTGGCAAACCAATGGAGGCGTTATGATTACCGCGTCGCACAACCCCTATAATTATAACGGTTTTAAATTAGGAATAAGCTATTCCCAAACAACCGGACCGAGTGAAGTGCAGGAAATAAGAAAAATAATAGAACAAGAAGCATATTTTAAATCAGAGGAAATTGGCAAAGCAGTAAAAAAAGATGTAATAGAAGATTATTATTATGATGTGTTAAAAAGAGTCCGATTGAAGAAAAAATTTAAGGTAGTGGTTGATTCACGCAATGGCGTAACAGGCATATTCGCGCCGGAAATTTTAAAACGGGCCGGCTGCGAAGTGATTGGCAAAAATTTGGAAATGGACGGCAATTTTCCGTCAGGAACGCCTGATCCGACTGACGAGCATATTATGAAAGAGCTGGGAAAGATTGTTGTGGAAGAAAAAGCTGATTTTGGCATTGCGTTTGACGGCGACGGAGACAGGATCGGCACTGTTGATGAAAAAGGGCAAATTTTATGGAATGATATATTGGTGGCTATTTTTGCCAAAGAGATATTAGAGCGATTTCCAGGCTCAAAAATTATTTATAATACATTATGCTCGCAAGTGACGCGGGAAGTAATTAAGCAATCAGGAGGCATCCCTATTATGTGGCTGACAGGGCACGCGTTTATTAAAGCCAAAATTGCCGAGGAAAAAGCCGCCTTTGGCGGGGAATTGTCAGGCCATTTCTTTTTTGCCGACAATGCTTACGGACATGACGACGGCAGTTATGCGGCTCTGCGGATATTGGAATATTTATCTGATAAAAATTTATCTTTAAGCCAGCTATATGAAAGTTTTCCTTTTTTTATTTCCTCGCCGGAAATAAAAATTGGCTGCCCTGATGATAAGAAAAAAGCGATAATCAAGAATTTATCCGAAAAATTTAAAAAAGATTTTCCAGAAGCAAAAATTACTGATGATTTAATAATTCCGGGCGATGACGGAGTAAGGGCTGATTTTACTGACGGAATGATAATTTTCCGTTATTCCCAAAATGGTCCGTATATTACCATTAAATTTGAAGCTAAGGATCAGGAAACTTATGGTAAAAGAAAAAAATATGTGAGAGAAATGTTAAAAAGTTATCCTGAGATGACTTGGAAAGACAAGCTGTGCGTTAATTTGGATTCTTTAAATTAAACCGCTAAAAACACTGAGAATTATGAAAAATGTTGGAATATTGCTATCCTGCAGTACTGCCACCGCATTCTGCCACCGCATTTTACCACCGCATTCTGCGGGGTCACGCCAAAGGCGACGACGGGGTCACGCCAAAGGCGACGACAGGGTCACGCCCCCAATCAATTAACAAACCAACTATACTTTTATGCCGACTTTAGCCATTAACAAACGCGCCAACTTTGATTATGACATAAAAGAAAAATTTACAGCCGGCATTGTATTGTTAGGCCATGAAGTAAAATCCGTTAAAACAGGGCACATTAATTTAAAAGGATCGTATGTAACTTTAAAAAAAACTAAAAAAATTTTGCCGGAATTATATTTAATTAACGCGCATATTCCTTTATATAAACACGCCGGCAAAGTTAAAAATTATGATCCGACCCGGCCGCGCAAATTGTTGCTTAAAAAAAATGAAATAAAATATTTAATCGGCAAAAAACAAGAGCAGGGCTTGACATTAATGCCTATAAAAATATATACTAAGCGCAGTTTAATTAAATTGGAATTTGGCATAGGAAAAGGCAAAAGAAAGATTGATAAACGGGCAATGATCAAGAAAAGAGAAGTTGACAGAAAAATGCGTACATTAACAAAACAGAATTTTAGAAATTAAAATTCGCATGTGCCGCATTTGTAGTGCGGCTTGCCCGAAGGGCAATAACATGGGGATGCCAGGCATTGATAATAAAATTTTTTAAAAGCATTCAGGATGTGCGTTTCAGTTGTCACATTAATCGCGCTGAATTAAAATAAGTGCAAAAAACTTATTAGCTAAGGTAAGGAACGCTTTCAGCGTACCTGCCTTTGCTCCTGTTATGGCTTAATTATTAAGCCGTAGCCATCTGCCCAGTAATTTCTAATAGCTGTTAGCAGGTGTTATATTATTAGAATAGATTAACAGAATGTTCTTAGCTGTTAGTTAAAATTAAAAGAACTAATTATTGCTGATTTTGTCCAGTTTTTACAGTGATAATAAAATACCAAACTGATCTATTTCTGTAAATATGTTTTTAATAATTTATTAGACGCGGGTTCAACTCCCGCCATCTCCACATGATTAGAAGACAAGGCCTTAAGGTCTTGTTTTTGTTTTATGTTAGCGATGAAATGGAAGTTAAAAATCCGCCAAGCACTGTTAAGATGAGCAAAGCCAAAGAATTTATTTGCTTTATAAAAATAATCCCCTTGTTTGGTGCAAACAAGGGGATTATTTTAATAAGGCTTAATGGTCAAAAATGGTTGCTGAAAATTGCGTTTTTATTGTAACATCAGCTATGAACTAACATTAAGTTTAAATAGATTTAAAGTTAATGACTTTCTATGCTATTTTTAACTTCAATTTT
>JAYEOU010000069.1:0-3041 GCA_034723335.1 Patescibacteria group bacterium | reverse complement strand
TATAGTTATAACAAAATTGACATAGAATTATAACTATGATAAAGTAAATAATAAGCTGGTTGTTGATAAACAAACTGGCTTTTTTAATATAATAATCCGCATACTACAATCCGCCAGTCCGCCAGCCCGCCAGTGGGCGGGCCAGCCGGCGGAGCGGATTGCAGATTATTTATAAATATGTCAGATCTATCTAACGCCATTAGGCAAATTTGCGATGAAAAGGGCTTAAGCTATGAAGCTGTCGCGCAAACTATTGAATCGGCTTTAGCCGCCGCTTATCGCAAAGATTTTGGCGAAAAAAATCAAAATATCAAAGTTGAATTTGATCCTGAGACAGGGAAATCAAAAGTGTTTGATGTTAAAACCGTGGTTGAAGATATGCCGCCCGAAGAACCCTCCTTCGCTGAAGCTACGGAGGGCAAGGAAGTAGAAAAAAAGGAAGTAAAAAAATTAGATGACGAGAAAAAAATTTCAATAAGCTTAACACAAAGCAAGAGTAAAAAGGAGAATTTAAAAGGCGAAGAGGAGGACTTGTCCTCCGGAGCCTTGGCGGAGGAGGAAATAAGGAGGTTTAATCCAAGGACAGAAGTTCAAATATCAGACGCTAAATTAATTAAGAAGACGGCTAAAATAGGCGATGAGATTATAACAAAATTGTCAATACCTGATGCTTATGGCCGTATGGCGGCGCAGACCGCAAAACAGGTGATTATACAAAAACTGCGCGAAGCTGAGCGCGATATGATTTTTAATGAATTTAAAGATAAAGAACATGAAGTTATCTCCGGCGTTGTCCAGCGCCGCGAGGGCAGGGTTATTTTAATTGATTTGGGTAAAGCGGTCGGCATTTTACCATCTGACGGGCAAATCTATAATGAACAATACGATCCGAATCAAAGAATTAAAATTTATGTAAAAGAAGTTAATTCTACTCCTAAAGGGCCTGAAATAATTTTATCCCGCACCTCAGAAGAAATTTTAAGGAAGGTGTTTTATCTGGAAATTCCAGAAATTTCTAATGGCTTGGTGGAGATAAAATCAGTGGCCAGAGAAGCCGGCAGCCGCTCCAAAGTGGCCGTAGCGTCTGTTAGCGATAATGTTGATCCAATAGGTTCATGCGTGGGGCAGCGCGGGTCAAGGATACAAACTATTATTAATGAATTAGGCGGGGAGAAAATTGATATTATTGAATATGACGAAGATATTAAAAAATTCATTATCAATGCCTTGTCTCCGGCCAAAATCATAAGCGTTGAGCTGAATTCCGAGCGCTCTGAAGAAAAAAAGGCATTAGTTAAAGTAGCTGAAGATCAACTGTCTTTGGCGATTGGAAAAGACGGACAGAATGTTAGGTTGGCCGCGCGATTGACCGGATGGAAAATTGATATTAAGGGGCTTGCGCCAGGCGCGCCGATTACGCCAAAAGACGCCAAAGAAACGCCAAGTGATGAGGAAGAGGATAAGAAAGAAAAGCAAGAAAAGGCGGTAGAAAAAAAGAAAGATAAGAAGACTGAGAAAAAAAGCAAGAATAAAAAAGAAGGAAACGGGGAAGAGAAAAAAGAAGAAAATAAGAAAGACGAGAAAATTAAAAAGAGTGAGAAGGAAAAAAAAGATAAGAAAAAAGAAAAATAATGTTTCGTAATTTATAGAATATAATTCAAAATTGCGCGTTACACGCCATATGCCTAAAACAATTTATATCATAGGCCATAAATCTCCTGATTTAGACAGCGCGGCGGCCGCGATCAGTTATGCTAATTTTAAAAATAGAACAGCAAACCGCCGCAGTCCTCTGCGGAGAGACTGCGGCGAGGCAGGAATGCTAAAATCCGACAAAACAGAATATCTTCCGGCTGTTGCGGGAGCAATAAACAAGGAGACTGAATTTGCCTTGAAAAAATTTGGCTTTGGCGCGCCTGAAATTTTGGAAAATATTAAAGGCGAAAACGTTATTTTGGTTGACCATAATGAATTTGCGCAAGCCGCGAATGGAATTAAGGATGCAAAAATAATTGAAGTCTTGGATCATCATAAAGTTGATTTTAAATACAGCGAGCCAATTGCTTTTAATATTAAGCCGTGGGGCGCAAGCTGTTCTATTATTGCTGAAAAGTATTTTAAAAATAATTTAGAATTAAGCAAACAGTTAGCAGGGTTGATGCTGTCTGCTATTTTAATTGATACTGTGGTCGCTAAATCTCCCACCTGTACGGAGCATGATATAAAAATAATTAAAAAATTAGCCGGCATCGCGGGCATTGAAAATTGGCAGGAGTTTGGCATGGAATTATTTAAAGTCCGTTCAACAGTAAGCGAATTATCTGATACAGAAATAATAAAAAGCGATTTTAAGGATTTTAATTTTAAGCAAGGCAAGTTTGGAATCGGGCAAGTGGAAACCGTTGATTTGAGCGTATTTGCCGCTCGTGAAAATAAGCTGTTAGAAGAGCTTAATAAAATAAGGGAAGCGGAAAATTATCATAGCGTTATCTTGTTTATTACAGATATTATTAAAGAAGGTTCAAAATTTTTAATCGCGGCTTCTGACAAGGAAAAAGTTGAGCAGGCGCTTGGGGTTAAATTGGAAAATAGTAAAGTTTATATAAAAAATATAATTTCGCGAAAAAAACAAGTAGCGCCGAAGTTTATGGAGGTTTTTGACAAATAAAATTTTAAAAGGAGGTGAAAATAATGCGAGCAGAAAACCGCATAGTTCCTATAAGTGAAGGATCTAAATTGAAAGGAAAAAATTGCCACAAGTGTAATATTACTGCTACACATTGCATTCTGACTCCGAATGATAAAATTCCTTGCTGTACAAAACAAATTTGTATTTTTCCGTTGTTGCGGGAAGCGGGAATCGGAGCGTCAAAAAAATGAACGAGGGTAGCCAGTAATGGCCTGAAATAATTTTTTAGGCTTAATGGTCAAAAATGGTTGCTGAAAATTGCGTTTTTATTGTAACATCAGCTATGAACTAACATTAAGTTTAAATAGATTTAAAGTTAATGACTTTCTATGCTATTTTTAACTTCAATTTT
>JAYEOU010000068.1:0-3043 GCA_034723335.1 Patescibacteria group bacterium | reverse complement strand
TTATCTCGCTTTCCTTTATAATTATATTCCATCGTAACCGGCTGCAGTTTTATTGTAATGCCGCGCTCACGCTCAAGATCCATCCTGTCTAAAATCTGCTCTTTCATTTTTCTTTTTTCAATAGTTCCGGTAATTTCCAACATGCGGTCAGCTAGAGTGGACTTGCCATGGTCAATATGCGCGATTATGCAAAAATTTCTTGTATTGGTCATATGTTATATTATTAGAGTGTAGAAAAATTGTTTTTATATTATTTTTTTTAAAAATCGGCTTTATTTTGGCTTTGAATAGCTTTAACGCTGAATTAACGCAGATTTGTACGCTGATAAACGCGGATTCTTCTACAGTCTAATTATATGTTATCATCCTACCTATTTTTATCCTTTTGGTCAAACAAAAAAACGCTTAACGTTATGCGTTATGCGATCCTAAATCCCTCTCGCTTCTCCCTGATCCCCTGCTTCTATTTTACCAACAGGCAATCGCCGCCTAATAGATGACCAAAAATTAAACAGTTCTTCGCTTCGCAAAAGTAAACAAATAATAATATACGCAATAATGCCGGAAAATCCAGCGGCTAATCCCTGGGTTAATACGCCCCAAAATTTAGTCATATCAATAAACGGCCAAATCACTAATTTCATTCCCTGTACAGCCGCGCCGCAAGCAATAGCCGCGGCTGAAAATTTAACAGTGGAAATTAAAATTCTTAATTCATCTAACCATCCTATTTCCAGACGTAAAACCAGCCACAATAAAATAAAATTAACAATACTGGCAATGGAGAAAGCCAAAGCCAAGCCCGCTACGCCAAGCAAGCCGGCCAGCCATAATGACAAAACAATATTCACAGCTATGCTTATCAGCCCGATAAAAAACGGAGTTTTAGAATTTTGCCGCGCGTAAAACATACGGACAAGCAAGGGAATAATGGCCTGGGCAAACAAAGATAAACAAAAAAATCCCAGAGTATCAATTGTTAAAATTGTATCCTGCCAGTCAAACCGGCCCGTGCCAAAAAGAACACGAATAATTTGCGCGCGCAAAGTTAGCAATAAAACCGTTGCCGGCACAATAAAAAATAAAATTTGCCTAATGGTGGAAGAAAAACCACTAATCAGCTTTTTCCTGTCAGCGGCAATGGCTGACAAAGTTGGAAAAGCGGCCACAGCAAAAGAAATGCCAAAAATACCAACAGGAAATGACTGTAAGTTGTTAGCAAAATTAAATACTGCTAAAGAACCGCCGGCAAGAGTTGAAGCAATTACAGTAATAATCAGTAAATTAACTTGCGAAATTGCCAAACTCATCGTACGCGGTATCATCATTAAGCCAATTTTTCTTATATTGGAATCTCTAAATGAAATTCTAAAAACATACCTAAAGCCCAATTTTACCGCCATGGGCAGCTGAATCAGCATATGCATTAAAGCTCCTAAAACAACGCCCCAAGCCAAGCCATAAACTCCCCACAATGGAACTAAATATAAAGCGCCGATAATAATGCCGATATTATACATTATTGGCGACAATGAATAAATAAAAAACCTTTTGAACGATTGCAAAATCCCGCCAAACACGCTGGAAATGCCAAGAAACATCGGGGACAAAAACATAATACGAGTCAAACCAACAGTTAATGCTTGCTTGTCAGGCGCAAAGCCGGGCACTATCAGCTTCATTAAGCAGGGAGCAAAAATAATTCCTAATCCGGATAAAATTATCAAGCCAAGCCCTAAAATATTAAGAACATTATTAGCCAATTGCCATGCCTGTTTAGTCCCCTCCTCTTGCTCTCCTCCACTAATTTTTACCCTGCCAGACAATGCGGGGATAAAAGGAGTTAGGGGCGGAGTGCGTTTAATCAACGAAG
This sequence comes from Patescibacteria group bacterium, assembly GCA_034723335.1. GTDB lineage: Bacteria > Patescibacteriota > Patescibacteriia > Patescibacteriales > VMTK01 > DAOWHZ01. The sequence goes on along the minus strand of JAYEOU010000068.1, from coordinate 1,170 downwards.
TAAATACAGGAATAAAACCGGCAGACAAAGCGCCTAAAACCAATAAATTAAACACCAAATCAGGAATGCGAAAAGCCGCGTAATAAATATCTAATGTGTCGCCTAACCCAAATTCTCCGCCCAAAATGCGGTCGCGAAAAATACCTAAAAAACGGCTTATTAAAGAAGATAATGCCACTAAAAACGCTGCTATTGTTATGCTGTTGATTTGCCCGTTGAATAATTTTTTAATCATAATTATAAGATAACATACAATAATAAAAAAAACACCAATAGATATCTGTTATTTATTATCTTTATGCAACTTTGCATTTTTAATCAACTCCCTTACTTTTAAATTACTCGGCTCAATTGCCAACAATTCCCGCCAAGCAGAAATTGCTTTATTATATTCATCTAATTTATAATAAACAAAACCCTTAAGGTATAAAAAATCAACTCCTCTGCCAAGTCCAACCTCCATTCTATTTAAAATCTCAATTATTTTTTCTTGATTGTCTTGCTCCAAATAAATAGCTAATAAATTATTATAAGGCATGGAAAAGGTTGGGCTCATTTTTATCGCTTTATAATACTCCTCTATCGCCTCATCTGTTTTGCTTAAGGCCCGCAAACTGTTGCCAAAATTATAATGTACCTGCGGATAAACATCAGATATGGCAATGGCTTTTCTGTATTCTATTATGGCTTCTTGCTCTCTGCCTGCGTCGGCATAAGCCATGCCTAGATTATTATGCTGAATAAAACTATTTGGCGTGTAATGTAAATTTTTTTCATAAAAAGTAATCGCATTTTGCCAGTCATTATTGCGTAAAACAGTCAAAGCGCTAAAGCTGAGAATACAGACAGCCAACGCGGCAAAACCGGCATAGGCCAACGGCAGGGCTAATTTATTTTGCTTTTTCTTAATCTTTTGAAAAACCAAAATTAGCAAACTAAACAAAGCCAGCCAGAAACCGATCATTGGCAAATACAGCCAATGCTCATACATTGGGCGATTGATTTGCCAAATATTTGTCCTAGGCAAAAGAATTATAAAAAACCATAAAAAGCCAAAAGTAATCATCCTGTCCTGTCGCCATGTTTTAACGCATATTATAGTAATTATCGCTAATATAACCGCAAAAATTAACACTGGCGCGCTAACAAATGATGTAATCACCTCAACTT
>JAYEOU010000067.1:0-3078 GCA_034723335.1 Patescibacteria group bacterium | reverse complement strand
GTTTGCCACAGATTTTTTGTTTAACATACCAAATTGACGAAAAAGAACGAATAGTATAAAAATAATAATTAGCATAGTTTGAAAGAACATTAGTTTGTTTTGTTAAAATTCGTTATTTTCGTATTTATATATGGCTAAAACTAAAGAACAAAAAAAGCAAATAATTAAAGACTTGGTTGACAAAATTAGTAAAGCCAAATCAATTATTTTTGTCCGATTTGCCGGCTTAGCCGTTAAAGACAATGAAGAATTGCGTAATATGTTGCGCAGCGAACAGAGCGAATATTATGTAGCCAAAAAGACTTTAATGGATTTAGCCTTTAAAGAGGCCGGCGTTAAAGAGATTAAAGCTAAAGAATTTGAGGGTCAGATAGCCGCTGTATTTGGTTATGAGGATGAAGTTGCTCCAGCTAAGATTATAGATAAATTTAGCAAAGGATTAGAAGATAAAATAAAATTTATTCAAGGCATTTTAGATAATAAATTTATTAAAGCCAGCGAAGTTGCTGAATTGGCCAAACTGCCAAACAAGCAAGAGCTTTATGCAAAGATTGTCGGTTCAATCAATGCTCCTGTTTCCGGTTTTGTTGGTGTTTTAGCCGGGAATTTAAGGAATTTGGTTTATGTGTTAAAAGCTATTGAAAATAAGAAATAATAAAAAGAATTAAGAATTATGAATTAAGAATTAAGAATGTTAAAGTAAGTTATTTAACAATAGACTCGCTACATAACTAATTATGCAGTGAGTCTAATTCTTAGGACTTTAATTCTTAATTCTTAATTCATAATTCTAAAAATATGTCAGACGAAAAAAAACAAGAAGAAAAAAAAGATGAAGCAAAAAAAGAAGTTAAAACTACCGAAGCTTTACCTAAAGATGCCGCGGAGGAAGTAAAAGTGCCGGCAAAATTTAAATCCTTAGTTGAGGAAATTGAAAAAATGTCGGTTATGGATTTAGCCGAATTAGTTAAAATTTTAGAAGAAAAATTTGGCGTGTCTGCCGCGGCTCCGGTCATGGCAATGGCTGGCGCAGGGGCAGGAGCCGGTGAAGCCGCTCCGGCTGAAGAAAAAACCAGCTTTGACGTTGAGCTTTCTGAAGCAGGCGGCAATAAAATCGCTGTTATTAAAGCGGTTCGAGCGATTACTGAAATTGGTTTAAAGGATGCAAAAGATTTAGTTGATGAAGCCCCTAAAGTGATTAAAGAAGGCATTAAAAAAGAAGAAGCAGAAGAAATGAAAAAGAAATTAGAGGAAGCAGGCGCCAAGGTTGTATTAAAATAGGAAAAATAACAAAAAAAGAATACTTCATAATAAGTATTCTTTTTTTGTTTGCTTATTAAAATTTTTAGATATCTATTAGACCTGTTGCATAATAAGCTGCGTAACGAAATTTTTAGATTTTGAGACAAATTTTTCAAATAATTTTTGAGGTTTACCTGAAAGGTAAGCTGAAAAAATTTTTGGAAAATTTGGCCGAAATATGGAAATTGCAGTAGTAGCTTATTATGCAACAGGTCTATTGTTATACAATATTAACCATTATGCGTTACGTGAATTTATTCCTCAAAATGAACCGCTTTAATTTCGTAAATTGAAGCTTTGTTTAAGAAATAAATTTTTTTATTCGCTTCATCAACTGTAAAATCTTTTAAGTCTGTGAATTGGCCAGCGCGGTATTGAAGCAAGAATTTGCCTGTTTTATCAAAGATGGCCAACCTTTGCTCGCTTGGCTCAAGAATATAAATATATTTTTGTTCAGGCGAAATAATAACTTTCGCGGGCTGTTCAAGCGCGGGCTCAATAATTTCTATTTCAAATTTTTGTTTTTGTCCACTTAAAAATTTTAATAATTCACCATTGCTTTTTAAAACGTAGATATGTCCGTCAATAGACATGCTAACAGCATTAGAAAAATCAACCTTTTCTTTTATCCATGCCTGCATGCCCGTGAAACTATTGGCCGTTTTATTATAGCGATAAATTTGATTGTTTTGTTTATCTAATAAATATAATCTATTATTAAAACTGGAAGCGCTAGCTATATTTTGAGGATTGTCTGTTAGATTTATCGTTAAATTAGTTATTTTTTCTGTTTCAGCATCAAGTTTTATAATGCTGTCTAAATTAAAATAATAAATATTATTATTTTTATCAGCAACAGGGCAATTGAATTTTTTTATGGGTAATTTAAAATCTGTTATGGCAGTTGCTAAATTATCAGTTAAATCAAAACTATAAATTGATTTTTGCTCAGAGTCGCCGACATAGATTTTATCCTTTGCGCCTGAAATGAAAATTAAATTAATAGGATTGGCTTGCCCGTTTAAATTAGTAAAGTTAGCTAATTCGTTTAGAGATTCAATTTTAATAACATGCCTTATTTTTTCCAACTGTTGTTTGTATTCGCCATTAAGCAGGTTATATTGCTCTTTTTGTTTTTTAGTTTTTTGCGGCAGTTGAGGTAATAATTCTTTTATTTCGTTAAGCAATTTTTTGGCGCCGATCTCATTGCTATAAAGCAAATTGGCGGCAACTTGATTTTGTTTTTGTTCAATTGATTTAATTAAGTTAGTATAAATTTGTTGATATTTAATTTTTTTGTTTTTTAGATTTAAAACTAATAAATTTTGCGCGAGCAGTATCAGGCAAATGATAGCTATAATAAATAAAATTTTATTTTTTTTGTTTAGATTTTTAAACCAGTTAGTTATCAGAGCCGCGCTATTTAACGGCCAATATTTAAAATTGTTGATTTTTTCGGTTAATTTTATTTTATTATATGATTTAATTATTTTGTCCTTGTTGGTAATTATTTTAAAGAAACAGCGGGTGCCAATAATCAAATTTTTTAAAAAGTGAATTACTTTTTCCGTTGACAGCCGTTTTGACTTTCTTCTTAAAAGAATTTTGTCTCTCCAAAGGAATATTTTATTATTTTTAGCAGATCCGAATATAGTTTTGGGATTAATTTTAGTTAAAATTTTATTGAAAATAGCAATTAATTTTTTGAGATTTATCACTACTCCGGCCGCTGTTAGTAATTTTTCCGTTGTTTCTTCAGTAGTATTCAATCCATTA
>JAYEOU010000066.1:0-3215 GCA_034723335.1 Patescibacteria group bacterium | reverse complement strand
AATATTGGGGATAAGTTATAATTAAATGATTTAATGTTTCCGTATATTTATCAATTTTGTTAAAAGAATTTTTAGACAGCCTGATATCGAATAAGCAACGACTGGATCTGCGGGTAAAATAATAATTATTTTACCCGCAGACATTTTTTAGACTGTTTTACGTTTTTAAAATAATTTTAAGACTATAATTTAAATATGATTTTTGAACACAATTCAAAAAATAAAAATTTTTTATTTGTAATAATTCCTTTTCTTTTATTAATCGGTGCTGGCTTTTTTCTTTGGCTGAATTTTTTTAAAAAATCAAATATTAATAATGGGGCATCAGTTGTCGACCAGACCGAAATTAAACTTATCAGCATGGAAGAAAATATAAAAAATGCTTTTTTAAAAAAGTATCCTAATTGGAAAAATGATGATTTTAATATTTTTATAGAAGAAGAGCTGCCTGATTACACCATGGGCACAATTACTTGGGAAAAACATGGAGGAAAAGCTTTTTGGCTTGCCGTAAAAATAAATAATCAATGGTTAATTGCAAATCATAGCGGGGGTGGATATTTTGGCGTGTGCCAAGATTTTGCAAAATATAATTTTCCCCCAGAAATGACTCCTGATTGCTGGGATGAAGAACAAAGAATTTTAATAAATACGCCTAATCCTGACAGATTCTATAATAGTCTAACTATTAAAGACAAAGAAAAAATTAAACAGGCATTTTTGGATTTTAAGAAAGATGATGTTAATTTTCAGGATAAGAAAATATATGTTAAATTTAACGAGATTATGGGCAATTATTTAAGAGGTGTTATTTTAATTGGCGGTATAGAGAACCATAGCGCCCCTCATTTTTTTGCAGTTAAAAGTAATGATAATTGGAAAGTGCTTTATTATGGACAGGAAGATCCGCCCTGCGAGAATATTGAGGGATATAATTTTCCCGTAGAAATGGTGTCTGGTTGTTGGAGAGCCGGCAATAATTGGATAGAAAGATAATAATTAATTTATAATAGTTTAATGAAGAAAATTTATTTAATTTCTATTATCACTGTAACTTGTGGTTTGATATTTACCGCTAATCCGTATCAGTTGAAATTTTTATGGGGTTTTCAGGTTTTTTTAATACCGCTAACGGCTGGCATACTAATGGCGTTGGTTCAAGATGAGGATAAAAGCTATAATTACGCGTCAAAATTATTAATAGGCTCTATTTTAACGGGTTTTGTTTATGCCTTTTTATTTTTTATTATTGATTATATTAAGTATTCGGAATATAGCATCAAGTCTTTTTTAGAAACTGTGGATATTATTAGTATTATCGGCTTTGCTTTGCCGTTAATTGGTATTTGCATATTTGGTGGATTAATAGGAATTACAATTAGAGGTGTTAGTTTGTTGTTAAGTAAAAAATAAAATACGGGAACTACTGCGGCAAGACCACAGTGTGTTTTATTAATTCATAAATTGACAAAAAAAAGATGTATAAATATTAAAGTGGTATATATGTTTATCTTAAATAAATTAACAATTAAAAGACGGTGTGCCAACAATGTTGGCGCAAAAAATAATATTGCCCCGAATAAATCCCCGCATAGTGGGGTGTGAGCCTAAAAAAATCAGACAAAAATTCCCTCCCCCTGACCCCCTTCCTTTTTGACCGATTTTCTTTAGGATTGAAAAGCCTTCCTTTTTCCGCCTTCGGCGGGGAGCGGAGCGTAATTTAAGCAAAAACTTTTTTTATTTTGAGCTTCTTTTTTAAATTGATGTTTCCTTTTTTCGCCCTCTTTTTTTTGGGGGTCGGAGATGGCTTTGCCCTCTTTTTTTAAAATTGCCCTTAAAATAATAATTACGCCTTATCCGCCCGCTGGCGGACGAGGCGAACATTTAACGGTTTAAAAATCCTCAGACGGATTTTCCTCAAAATGAGTTCTAATTTCGTCCAAAAGGTACCGCATTTGTGCGGGATTAAAAAAACTGTTGAGCTTTAACGGGTTCCCGGAGTTAGCCCTGTCATCCGACAGGGCGCCACGGCGGATAGTTCGCCCTGTCATCCGACAGGGCGCCACGGCATCCGCCGTGGCGAATCTCACTCCCACCGCATTTATATAAAGAAATATAATTTTATAAAAAATTCAGCCCGATTTGCTTTACTTAACAAATTGGGCTGATTATTTTAAACTCTTTTTTTGCGGCATTATTCGCGCCGCAATAAAAAATTTAATACGCAAAAATTTCAACAATCAAATTTACCCCTCACACTCTCAATGCAATTACCCCTTGGCTACAACTAATCCCCAAACCTCTCCTGCCTCGTTATCTTTTAAAACTTTAGCACATTCATTTAAAGTTGAGCCAGTTGTAACAACATCATCAACCAATATCACATTTCTGCCAGCCAGCCCCCTGCCTTGCCAGGCAAAACAGCCGATAATGTTATTTTTTCTGCCTGCTTCGCCTAATTTGGCTTGCGGTTTTTTATGCTTTACTCTGATTAATCCGTCAACGGATAAATCCAGCTTAAAATAATCCGCTATCACAGACGCTATTATCTCAGCTTGGTTAAACCCGCGCCAGCATTTGCGTTTATTGGAAAGCGGAACTGGTATAATTAAATTTTGCCTGAAATTAAGCAATGTGTTTGGATGCCCGCTAACTCGCTCAAATTTACGCTGATCCACTCCGCTGATTAAATCCGCTTTGCTGATTCGGCTTTTATTAATTAAATCCCGCAAAAATAAAATCAAAAATTCACCTAAATATTCCGCAATATCATAAATAAAACGATACTTTAAATTCTTTATCAGCTTAGCGATAATTTGTTCTTCATAAATACCGGCAATCCAAACACCGTCCAGGGCATATTGCGGCTGGCATGCCGGGCAAAATTGGCCAAACTCATTTTCCTTTTTGCAATGCAGGCAATACGGCGCTGTTTTAAATTTCAATTTGCGGAAACATTTTTTGCACAACCACGCTCCATCGCAACCGCATCCTAAGCATTCAATGGGAAAAATAAAATCTAAAATAAAATCACGCAATTGATTTGCGCGACTTGTTAAAAAATTAATATTTATTTTCATGCTGGCATTTTAATAGACTTGTCGCGTAATTAGTTTTGTAACGACCCCAGTTATCCAACGGGGTAAAAATTTTCAAATTTTGAGTTATAATTTTTCAAACAATTTTTGAGGTTTAGCCTAAGCTAAGCTGAAAAA
>JAYEOU010000065.1:0-3237 GCA_034723335.1 Patescibacteria group bacterium | reverse complement strand
AGAAAATTAGTTTAGATAAGTTTGATATTTTTTTTAAAAAAGTAATAAAGAATTTAAAAGAAGCTTCTAGTGAGGTGAAAAAATATAAGAATTGGAAAAGTTTTGAAAAATTTATTAAATACTATAAACTCGGAAGAGCAATAGTGCTCTATACAAGCGATTTAGCAGAAGGTGCAAAATTAACTAGAAAATTAACCAGCATGAAAAAAAATATAAAAATAATAGGAAGATGGCATGAGGATTCAGAAGTAGCTACTTGTAATTTATGGGATGAGATTAAGATATTTTATGAAATAATTGCTAAAGAGCATGAACTTCAATTTAGTGATTTAATGTTTTATACACCAGATGAATTAAAAAATTTATATAAAAAAGAAAAAAAGGTTAGTAAAGACGAATTGATAAGAAGAAAAAAATTATTTTTAATTTATTTAAAAGACGGTAAAATTTATTTTTTTTCAGGAAAAAAAGCCCGAAATATTATAAATAAAGAAATAGATAAAAAGTCTGATAAACAAAATATCAAAAGTATAAAAGGCAACGTTGCTTTTAAGGGTAAAGTAAAAGGCAGAGTAAAGATAATAAATAATAGTCGAGAAATGAAAAAGATGAAGAAAGGAGATATTATAGTTTCAGTCATGACAGCTCCAAGGATTTATCCAGCCCTAACAAAAGCTAAGGGCATCGTTACAGATGAAGGCGGAATCGTATGTCACGCAGCAATAGTTTCAAGGGAATTAAAAATTCCTTGTATAGTAGGAACAAAAAATGCTAGTAAGATATTGAAATATGGTGATATGATAGAGCTTGATGCTAATAAGGGTGAAGTTAAAATAATTAATTAATAATGACATTAAATTTATGTCAGAAAAAAGTATAAAAATTGAAGAAGTAAAACAAGCAGATGAAATCAACATCGAAAGGGAAAAAGAACCAACCACTAAAGTGGTAATTGAGTTAATGCGCCATGTAAAAAAAGACAAGGAATTAAGCAAAGTTTTTAACAAAATTAAAGACTCTGTAGATGAGGCGATAAGAATTACTCCCGAAGGCAAAGAGCAAGCCAGGAAAAGAGGAGTTGAATTGGGTACGATAGCAGTGGCTGTAGGTGGCAAAAAGATCAGAACTCGGGAAACTGCCGCGTACTTAATGTTAGCGAACGAGGATATTAATCCACACGCGAGTCTAGAGGACATGGAGAAGTATATTTCAGAACATCAAAAAGTAGGTAAAAAAATTATTACAGATGAACGATTAAGCTTAACCTTTGAGGGGACTTTAAGAGATCAGGTAACAGCAGCTCACAAAAAGGGAGAGGTATTAAATTTTTATTTGAATGATAGTGACCGTGAAGCAATAAAATATGGCGACAAGAAATCTACTTCTTATTCTCGTATATCGGGCAATATCGCAGAAATAATAAAGAGTTACAGCTTAATTGGAAATAATTTTAATAAAATAGCAAGCAAAACTGATAAGTACAAAAAATATGGTAATCAATTGGAGCGTTATTTAGGTACTCAAATGTCTATTCCGGCTTGTTTTTTAGTGAAAGTATTTGAAAAAATTGGTGACCAAAAAAAGAAAGAAGAATTCCTGGAAGCACTTTGTCCTGTCGGATTTAAAGAGGCTCAAGGGATTAGATTTGAAATTGTAAATCAAGGGGCTGAACAGAAGATAGTTATTAGTTATGAAGCTGGAAATTTATCAGATCAAGTTGAAATTGTTCCTGAAATTATTGATGATATTATAAAAGACAGAGAAGAGTTTGAAAAGAACTTCGATGTAAAAAGTAATTACCAAAATTGCTACCAAAGTTTTAAAAGACGGGGGCAGGGTTGAGGTTGACGCGGAGCAGGGAGTTGTAAAGATTTTAAAAAGAGCGAAAAAATAATTGTTGCATTTTTTGTTGCAAAATGATACAATTAGTAAAAATAAATGATACAATTATATTATGCAAAAATTAAATAAAAGACAATTAAATATTTTGGTTTTGATCAGAAAACGCAAAAAAGCTAATAATTTGGAAATAAAAAAATATTTGGGAGAAAATTTTGGCATTGTTTCCAGAATAACCGTGGTGCGGGACATTAATAAGCTTTTGGAAAATGATTTGATTCAAAAGCATGGAAAAGGCAGAGGTGTTTGGTATAAAGAATTTGCGCCAAGCAGTTTGCTTGCTTATTTTGACGCGGAAGAGTATTTTAGTCAATCTCTTGACAAAAGGGAAGTTGCTTTTGAGCGCTTTAATTTTGATATGTTTAAAAACATAAAGAATATATTTACCAGAGAAGAATTAGCAGAGCTAAAAAGACTAAATAATAATTATAGGCAAAGAATTAAAAAGTTGACTTCGACTGTTATTAAAAAAGAATTTGAAAGATTAATCATTGAGCTAAGCTGGAAGTCTTCGCGCATTGAAGGAAACACTTATTCTTTAATTGATACGGAAATACTGATAAAACAGAACAAAGAAGCAAAAGGCCACAGCAATGAAGAGGCAATAATGATTCTTAACCATAAAAAAGCGCTGGATTATATTATTAATAAAAGAAGCGATTTTAAAAAGATCACTTTGCGTAAAATTGAGAATATACAAAAATTGATTGTAGAAGATTTAGATATTAAAGATGGATTAAGAAGTATTCCGGTTGGCATAATCGGCACAAGGTACAAACCATTAGACAATAGGCATCAAATAATTGAAGCAGTTGAAAAATTTGTTAAAGCTATTAATAAGTTTAAAGATCCTTTTTCTAAATCCTTAGTTGCGATATTAATGGTTTCATATATTCAGATGTTTGAAGACGGCAATAAAAGAACCGCCCGACTTTTAGGCAACGCTATGCTTTTGGCTGATAATGTCTGCCCGCTTTCTTATAGAAGCATTGACGAAGCAGACTATAAAAAAGCAACAATTATTTTTTACGAGCAGAATAGTGCCAGATTTTTTAAAGAGCTGTTTATTGAGCAGTTTAAATTTGCGGTTGGTAATTATTTTTTGTAAGCGGAGCTGGGAGTTATAGACTTGTCGCGTAATTATTTTTTACTGCTCCGCCAGCTGGCGGATTGGTCAAATTTTCCAAAAATTTTTTCAGCTTAGCTTAGGCTAAACCTCAAAAATTGTTTGAAAAATTTGTCTCATCCCGCAATACTGCGGGACGTTACAAAACTAATTACGCGACAAGTCTAATAAAAACTAACACTATGACCATTGAACTGACAATTGATCGCTTT
>JAYEOU010000064.1:0-3257 GCA_034723335.1 Patescibacteria group bacterium | reverse complement strand
AATGTTGAGCATATAGAGTTTGACAATAAAAAATCAATGTTTAAATATTGGGATGAATTGGCAGATGAAAAAAAGATTGATTGGTGTATAGATTTTAATTATCCGGAAATATTAAGAATTAAATAAGGAAAAATTAAAAACAAAAATCGCCTTTCACGGCGGTTTTTATTTTTTTGCGTAATTTTCTGTGCAAAATATCCATATATCTGTTATAATATAATTATATGTTAATAGATCTTCAATTCCATTCAACCTACTCCGACGGCTATTTAACGCCAACGGAATTAGCAAAATTTGTTGCTAAGCAGGGCGTTAAAATAGCCGCCTTAACCGATCATAATACGGTCGGCGGCTTGGATGAGTTTAGGCAGGCATGCAGGCAATATAGAATTAAGCCAATTACCGGCATAGAACTTTATGTTAAATTAAACGGCAAAAGATTTAACATTCTTTGGTTTAATTTTAATGATGCTAATCCTGAACTGCATAATATTTTGCGGAGCAGCCAAATCAGGCGGCGCAATAGGATGCGTAATATTTTATTAAAATTGGAAAGCAATGGCTTTAAAATCAATGTGGAAAAAATTTTAGGTAAATATACGCACTATACGCCTATAAACCAGATAATTGATGACATTTGGTCAACGCCGAATAATCGCGCCAAAATCAAAAAAGAATTAAGCAATAAGAATCCCATGGAAGGTGAGATTATCCATGAATATTTTCGTAATCCTGAAATTAGCATATTGCGCGAAAGTTATATTAATATTGGACAGATTTTAAATTTGCGGAAAAAGATTGGCGGACAAATTATTTTATGCCATCCCGCCAAATACGCGTATATTAAAAAAGATAATTGGAAAAATTTTAAAAAAATAGGCATTGACGGCGTAGAAATTTTATCCCCGCATCATTCTATCGGCGCTGTTATGTTTGCCCAGCATTTGGCCCGGGAATTTAATTTTATCGCGACAGGCGGGTCGGATTTCCACCGCCATGAAAGAGGCAGTGTGAAAATTAAAAATTGTTATGATTATTTTAAGGTTGATTCAAAATATTTAAGGGGAGTGGATAAAATAATAAAATAATTTTTTGCGCTAACTTTAAATTGTTAACAAGAAAAAATTTTTATAGCATTATGAAAAATAAAATTGAAAAATTATTAAATACAAGCAAACAGGTAATTAATGATTGCTGTTTGGGAAATAGCGCCATTGTCGCGGCTAATTCCGCCACGCAATGTTTATTTTAGCTTCAAAGGAATTGGGATTTTTGTAAATAGACCTGTTGCATAATAAGCTGCGTAACGAAATTTTTAGATTTTGAGACAAATTTTTCAAATAATTTTTGAGGTTTACCTGCAAGGTAAGCTGAAAAAATTTTTGGAAAATTTGACCGAAATATGGAAATTGCAGTAGTAGCTTATTATGCAACAGGTCTAATAAGCCAAATTTCAATCATGTTAGATTTTAAACAAGAACAAAAATTATTTAAGCAGGGCTACAAATTGGTTGCCGGCATTGATGAAGCGGGCAGGGGCCCTTTAGCCGGTCCTGTAGTGGCGGCTTGCGCGGTTTGCGGATTTAATTTTAAGATTACCAATGAAAAGTTAAATTTAATTAAAGATTCCAAGAAATTAACCGCTAAAAGAAGAGAAGAGTTGTTTAAAGTTATTCAGGAAGAATTTAGTGAAGTCGGTATTGGTATTTGCGGCCACGAAACAATTGACAGAATTAATATTTTGCAAGCGACTTTTTTAGCCATGAAAAAAGCGATTGGCGAGCTTAAGCAAAAGCCAGATTTTATAATGCTTGATGGAAAATTTAAAATTCCCAATTGCTCTTACCTGCAAGAAGCCATAATTAAAGGCGATGAAATAATTTTTTCCATTGCCGCCGCTTCCATTATCGCTAAAGTTGCCCGAGATAGGATTATGCTTCAAATGCATAAGCTATACCCTGATTATGGCTTTAATCAACATAAGGGTTATGGCACTAAGTTGCATTTGGAACAGCTAAAAAAGCATGGCCCTTGCCCGATCCATAGAATGAGCTTTAAGCCATTATCGCGTAACATGGAATGTATAACGCGTAACGCGTAACGCAAAATTATGCAAACCATAAAAAACGTTATGTGTTATGCGTTATGCGTTACGCGGCGCGATGTTGTTAATATCTTAAAAATAAACTATAATATAGTTAACGGTTTAAATTAGACTTGTCGCGTAATTAGTTTTGTAACGTCCCGCGGTATTGCGGGATGAGACAAATTTTTCAAACAATTTTTGAGGTTTAAGCTAAGCTAAGCTAAAAAAATTTTTGGAAAATTTGACCAATCCGCCAGCCCGCCCACTGGCGGGCCAGCTGGCCCGCCAGTGGGCGGGCTGGCGGAGCAGTAAAACATAATTACGCGACAAGTCTATTAACCAATAACCATTATGACTCAAGTGATAGGCGGCAATGCTTTAATTGATATAAATCTAATTTTAAAAAAAGCGCAAATCGGCGACAATACAAAAGTAGCTGATTTGGGCTGTGGCGCGTCTGGGCATTTTATTTTTCCGGCCGCTAATTTAGTGGGCAAGCAAGGCAAAATTTACGCGGTTGATATTTTAAAAACAGTTTTAGAAACAAATAATAGAAGAATTAAGCAGGAAAATTTAACTAATATACAGACTGTTTGGAGCGATATTGAGATATTCGGCGCCACCAAAATAGCAGCAGGCAGTCTTGACGCAGCGGTTTTAATAAATACTTTATACCAATCGCATAAGCGGGTGGAAATTATGCGTGAAGCAATTCGGATGATTAAAAAAAATGGGAAGTTGGTTGTGGTGGAATGGAAAAATATTGCTTCGCCTTTTGGCCCGTCTATTAAAGAAAGAGTGAAAGCGGATTTATTAAAAATAGCGGCAAAAAAATTAGGACTTGAGTTAGAAGAAGAATTTGGAGCAGGACAGTATCATTATGGAATGGTGTTTATGAAGTTGTAGTTTAGTTATGAATTTACGAACAGATATAATGCGAATGCCGCAATCCGCCAGCCCCGCTGCTCGCGAGCGGCGGGGCCAGCTGGCGGAACGAATTATGCAAATAAATTTTAATCATATTAATTAGTATCCGCATTATAATAGACTTGTCGCGTAATTATTTTTTACTGCAATTTCCAAATTTTGGTCAAATTTTCCAAAAATTTTTTTAGCTTAGCTTAGGCTAAACCTCAAAAATTGTTTGAAAAATTATAACTCAAAATTTGAA
>JAYEOU010000063.1:0-16671 GCA_034723335.1 Patescibacteria group bacterium | reverse complement strand
TTCTTGCTGATTATTTTCTGAAATTCTTGAAAATTTTTTTTCAGTAATATTCGTTGATTGAATTTTTGCTTTTAATTTTTTATCCTTTAATATATCAAATATATTTCTTTTTTTGCTTATCTTTTCTTTGTATTTAATTATGATTTCGCCAGCCACGTATTTGAATAAATTACTTTGTTGCTCATTGCTATCACTTAATGTATTTGCGCTAATACTTTGATCGCCATCCTTAAAGTAGTTATTATCTCCAAAGACAACAACAGGCAAAGCAATAGAGCAAATGCTTATGCTTAAAATTATTAAAAAATGAATGAAGATTTTAAATGAAAAATATTTCATAGTAGATTTTATTAGCGTTATTAATAAAATTGAACTCATATAGAGTTTTTCATAAAAAAATGCTAAAATAAAAACATAAAATTAACTATCACGGATACTTAATCGCTTACCAGTACCGAAATGCGAAATTACTAATTAACTGATTTTAGTATAGCTTAATTTATTTTATTTAGTCAAGCATAGGCGCGTAATACTTAGTATGGACATAATATGTTACGCGTTATGCGCTATATGCCGCGCCTTGCTTTTTTCCGCTAATCTAATAATTATATTTCTAACTTTATCGGGATTTGGAATTTGATGGAATAAAAATCTTTGTTTGGCGCCTGCTGTTTGAATATGGACTTCGCCATATTTCAAAATAGTTGGAAAAAATCCATGCGCCTCGCTAACAACATCTTGTATGCGGTATAATCTTTGTTCTGCGATAATTCTTGAAAAAAATCCTCTTTGCTGCACATCAATAATCCGCTCATCAGTAATCAGCCAGACATCAAGATAATAATCAATAAAAGAAAAAAAGAAAAAAAGCCAGATAAAAAGATAATAGGCGCTGCCAAGCAAAATAACAATAGGGCAAGAAATCTGCCCTTGAAGCAAATTAGGATACATTTCCAGCATAATCCAAAAAAATAAGAGAGGTAAAAGCAATAATATACAGAAAAAAATAATTTTTTTGAACAAAACAAATAAATCCCGCCTTAAAATTCTAATAATTTTTTCACCTTTTATTTGATTTGGCAGACGATAAGGAGATGGCATAATTTTGTGGAACGCGCAACGAGTCAAAATTAATAAAGTATTTTCAAGTTAAACGTTGCGCCTTATGTGTTCAAAATGGCAATTTTCGATTAAACATATTCTCAAATACAGTAATCTGTATTTGCCAATCAATTTGATTTATAAAATTATAACTGGCCGCCAGTATTAAAATTGAAATGCCGATGAAAATAAAAGTTGTAAAAAAAGCAGTAAAATTTTTAAAACCGAATTTCATCATATGATAAATAGCCACAATACTGAAGATCAGCCAGAGGAGAAGAAATAGCAGATAAGGGATGAGAAGAATTGAAAGTTGAAAAGTCATATTTATAATTTAAAAATTTTACTGCAAATTATATTAAATTATTTTGCCCCGGCTTTTTCTTGTCAAGGTGTTTATACGCTATATCAGTTACAATCCGCCCTCTTGGCGAGCGGTCTAAAAATCCAAGCCGCATTAAATATGGCTCATAAATTTCTTCAATCGTTGCCATGTCTTCGCCTGTTGTCGCGGCAATAGTATTCAGCCCGACTGGACCTCCGTCAAATTTATCAATAATAACTTCAATTATTTTTCTATCAATCCAGTCTAGGCCCAGTTCGTCAACTTCCAGTATATTCAGAGCGGTTAAGCATGAATCATTATTAATTTTGCCGTTGGCTTTAACCTGGCAATAATCGCGCACCCGTTTAAGCAGTCTATTGGCCACGCGCGGAGTGCGGCGTGAACGCCTGGCAATTTCGCTTATAGCGGCTTGGTCCGCTTCAACTTCTAAAATGCCGGTACTGCGGTTAATTATTTTTCCTATATCTTCATGCTCATAAAAATTTAAGTGGTAAGTCATGCCAAAACGATCGCGCAAAGGCGAAGACAGCAAACTAATTTTGGTAGTGGCGCCAATAATTGTAAATTGAGGCAGATCAATCCGCAAAGTGCGGGCAGAAGGGCCTTTGCCAATAATAATATCCAAAGCATAATCTTCCATTGCCGGATATAAAATTTCTTCAATTGTTTTGTTTAAACGATGAATTTCATCAATAAATAAAATATCATTCTGGCTTAAATTAGTTAATATTGCGGCCAAATCCCCGCTTTTTTCAATTGCCGGTCCGGAAGTAACCCGTATATTCGCCCCCAGCTCATTGGCAATTACATGGGCCAGAGTGGTCTTGCCCAGTCCTGGGGCGCCATAAAGCAACACATGCTCTATAGCTTGATTTCTTTGTTGCGCCGCCTGCAAAAAAATTTTCAGATTATTTTTAATTTTTTTCTGCCCCACGAATTCAGCCAAATTTTTAGGCCGCAAAGTCAAATCCAACGTTTTGTCGCCGTTGGCTTCTTTAGAATTTACTATTCTTTCTTGATTATTATTCATATTAAAATTTGATACTCACAAATATTTATGGATATTAGAAGATACTAATAGACATTTGCTAATATCAGCAAATATCGTGCGAAGCGCAAATATCAACAAATATTAATAAAATCCTTTAATATCCCCGGCATTTATAAATAAACTTACTGCGTAATAATTTTTAGTTATTTTTTTTAATCGGCTTTAGAACGCCTTTCATTACTTTTTTAACAATACTTTTTGCCTCGTTTGAAAAATTAGATTTTAATATCCATTGTAAAAATTCAGGGTGTGTTTTAGCCACTTCGGCCAGCGCGACATCCCTGTATTTAGAAAAAGCAAAGTAAGCTTTTCCATTTTTCCAATAAAATTTTCTGGAGCTGTCTATACGCGCATTTTCGGTTAATTGATGAATTTTGTTAATAAATTTCCAATCTCTTATTTCATTATATTTTTCCAGTTGTTTAACTAAAATTTCCGCTGTAATGTCCGCATCGCCCGAAGCAGTATGGTCCTGTTTAAATTGTTTGCCGCAATAATATCTATAAGTTGCCGATAAAGAACGCGGCACCATATATTGATAAATAACTCTTGAATCAATAATTTGCAAAGCTTTAAAATCGAAATCCATGCCAACCCTGATAAATTCCCTTCTAAGAATCGGCAAATCAAAATTTATTATATTAAAACCGCCATAATAACAATTATTAAATATTTGCCACAGCTCTTGGGCTTTTTTTCTAAAAGTCGGCTTGCCGCGAACATCTTTATTTTTTAATCCATGAATAGCCGTTGCCTCAGGGGAAATCAACATTTGCGGATTCAAAATCATTTCATCTTTTTTTACTCTGCCGTCAGCAAAAATTTTAATATAAGCCAATTCTACGATTTTATCCTTAAAAATTTCTAATCCTGTTGTTTCAATATCAAAAATAACCAATGGCTTATTAAACTTAAGCAGTTTAATTATTTTTTTAAATTTGTCGGATAATATGAGCATACTAAAAATAGTCTTGTTGCGTAATTAGTTACTGTGTAAAAACTAGCGCAAAGTTAAAAATTTTAGATTTTCATATATTTTTAAAAATTAGTATTTTAATTACGCAACAGGTTTAATAAGCTTTTCTACAAAAACTCCGTTGATTATGGAAAACATAATTATATAAAAAGTAAGTACTGCGGTAAAAGGCAGTCCAAAATAATATATCATCATCGGCAGCATAGGAATTTTAACCGCCCGATTATAAAGAAAAGCCGCGATGAATCCGTCTTTCATTCCTTTTTCCTTTAAGTCTGCCAATAAAGGATACCACATATAAATCGGTCCTGACGACAAAATACCGCCAACAATTGATATGAGCCATCCTTTGGTTTTCGCGTTTTCTCCCATAAATTTGCTTATTTTTTCAGCATTAAGAAAAAGATTGGAAAGAAAAATAAATACAAATACAAGCGCGAAAACAGGGATAATTTTTTTAAAAAGAAAAACAAATTCCAGCAGAGCGTTTTTAGCTAAATTCAAATCAATAATCACCGCGATTACATATATTATAGCAATGATTATTAAAAAAATCCACTTATCGCTAATTTTTTTAAGTATTTTATTTATCATATAATTAAAAGCGTAACAACAGTTAAAACTGCGATTATAATCGCTGTGAAGAAACTTACAATATTCCTCGCGATAGAGAATCTCTTTCCAAGCATTAAGGATTCAGCCGGCAATTGTATCACGCCTACCGTGACCCATGCTAATATAAAAGCGGTTACCGCAATCAAACTTACACCTTGATTTAAAAGCTCGCCTCCTAAAACATAGCTTATGATTGGATTGCCTCCGGAAATGCTGCCCAAAAGCGCGCCAAGCAATGGGTCTGTTAATTTATTCCCGCTAAAAATCGCTGAGTAAAATGTTTTGGGAATCACAGCGATTGTCATACTTAAAAGAAGCAGAACGCCGACAATAACCGGAAAAGTCTGCTTAAAGCTATTTAATGTTTTTATTAAAGCGTTTTTAACGATTTTCATTTTTATTAAAAAATTTTATCTTTTTTAAAAATTGTTGCGAATTTGCAACTACTGTTAGAGCTGCTGACGGCAACAAAAAAATTGTTAATCCTGTAATCGGCGGCATATTGCGGTTAAAAAGCGCCAGCCCGACAAATGCGGTAATGATTGCGGCAATTAAAATGATTATATATTTTTGCTTTTTCTTAAACAGTTTATTAATCGCTCTTATTCCCAATAAACAACCTATTGAAATGCCAACTATCGCAAAAAACGCTCCTCCTGCTTCATAATCAACATTGCCGCCAAAAGCGGGAAAGTCAAAATTACCGCCTATAAAAGAACCTATTATTACCCCCATAAAACCAAACAATAAACTGCCTAATAATCCTGATATAAATTGTATGAAAAATAAATAAATTTTCATTTTAGTATTAAACTCTGAATTTGAAAAAATGGCGGAGAGGGTGGCCCTGTCATCCGACAGGGCGCCGCGGCGGATTCGCCCTGTCATCCGACAGGGCGCCGCGGCGGATGCCGCGGCGAACCCCGCAAATTCTTTGCGGAGAGGGTGGGATTTGAACCCACGGTACCTATTAAGATACATCGCTTTTCGAGAGCGACCTATTCAACCACTCTAGCACCTCTCCTTAAAATTATTTTTGACTTCAAATTTTATATTTATTATTTATAGATTTGTGAGTTGATTGGTTGATTTGTGAAAGTTTTTTAAGTTAACCAAACTCATCATTGCCACAAACAGCCAAAACATCACAGCCAAATCATTTTTAAGATACGGAACATCAACGAGGCCATGAACCACAATAACCGCCATTGCGCAAACCAATCCCAAAGATATGTATTTATTTTTTAATTTATTATTCGTAATTTGTAATTTGTAATTCGTAATTCCAACAACAAAATATTTTCCAATTATCCAAATAAATAACAGCATTCCTGCCAATCCGAATTCAACCCAAAAATTCAGCAAAATATTATGCGGATACAAATAGACTTCAACAGGCTGCCAATGTTCAATTCTGTATTTATCGTCAAATATTACAATTTTGCGGCGAAAATCAGGATCATTATCTTTATTAAAGAATATGCCTTCCTGATGATATGGCTTTATGGCATTTTGATAATCAGCCAATCCCGCGCCGGTTATTATTCTGCCCTCCTGCAACATCTGCCAAGTTTCTTTCCATTGCTGTTTTCTTATTTCTCCGGACAGATCCCGCAATGTGATTTTTTTAATAGCATAATTTCGCGTTGGCTGATAAACCATTATACCTGCTCCCATAACAAAAATCAATAGCAATGTCGCCCATCTTGTTTTTTTGCCTGCTAATATGCCAAATATAATTAACCCGGCAGCCACGCCAATCAAAGCGCCTTCAGATTTAGCAAAGTAAATTGATAACAGGGATAAAATTATCGTTGCAGCGATAAATAATATTTTTAGAAATTGTCCGCTCCGCCGGTCCGCCAGCTGGCGGAGCGGACTGGCGGATTGAAAATTGAAAGTTTTATTAACAAGCCATCCAATCATTGCCATAACAATCGGTCCCAAAAACAACCCAACTGCGTTAGGATAGCCAAAAAACGAAGTTACCCGCCTTGTTTCCTCCGCCGTCCATAATTCATTAAAGATAAACGCGCCTGTAAATTTTTGATAAATGGCGAAAATTGAAACAAAAAACGCGGAAATTGTTAATGGCCATAATATTTTCCGTAAAGACGCATTGCAATGCGTCTTTTTATTCCAAACTGCCTGAGAATTATCATCCCGAATCGCCCTTTTTGTCATTCCGATCCGCCAGCCCCGCTGCTCGCGAGCGGCGGGGCCAGCTGGCGGATCCGTTCGAAATGACAAAAAAGGGAAATTCAATACCAAAATAAATACCAATACCGGCTCAAAAAAATACGCCTTCCAAATGCCTAAAGCGCTATTGCTAAATCCAGCAACAGCAACAGCAACAAAAGATATTATTAACATTAAAATTATCTCAACATCAAACGGATACTTAATCAATTTTGAGTTTTGTCCGCTCCGCCGGCTGGCGGACTGGCGGATTGAAATAATTTTGAATTTTGTCCGCCAGTTGGCGGATTGAAATACTTTAATTCTTGATTTTATATTATCAACAATTTGGCGCAAATTAGCGATCACCCAGACCGTAAAACTAGTCAAAATCATCGCCTCTAACAAAGTAAAAGGAACGCCTAAAAAATTAAATCTAATCAAATAAGTCGGCAATGCCGCGATTAAAAGCATTACTGCCCAGTCCAAGCGGATTTTGGCTAAAATGAAATAAAATATTAGATATAAAATTAAAGGGATTGACATTTTTAAAAGTTACGAGTTATGAATTATGAGTTATGCGTTCCATGTTACGTGTTACGCCGAGTTACACAACCAACATATACAGTCCAGTCCCAATCAAGCTAATGCCTATAATTTTTTGAAGCATTACTCCTCCGCCAAGCTCCTCTTTTAAAATTTTAGGAAATTTTGCGGACAAAAACAAAACAAGAAAAAATAAAAAAACATATTGAGTTCCTTGCAAAGAATTAATCAAAGCCACATTTCCCAAGCTAATCGCCCAGTTAAGCATTATAAACGCCAAAGCCGCTAATATTCTAACAGACAAAAAGAAAATTAGATTCTTCGGGGTTTTAACGCCTTTTTGATGTTTAATAATCAGCCGGCGCCAGTCTGGCACAAATAAAATTATTAGCACGCCCAGAAATGTGCCCATTCTTGACCATACAAATCCGCCAACAAATGGCTGGCTGGTGTAAATATATTTTATTAAAACATAATAAAGCGCAAAAAATAAAGCTGATGCCGTAGAGTTTATGATTAATCTGCGAGTTGGCCGATAGCTGGCATGAATGGGCCCTAAAATATTGCCAAAAGTATTTTTGAACTTTTGCCAAATTTGTTTTAACATCCAAAATCTAGTATATTTTATTGAGATTAAGACACCGCCGTTTATTAAAATAAAAAAAGCGAGCAATTGCCGCTTAGCCAAAATTTCATCTAAAAATATATAAGAAAACAAAAAACTAAAAATTGGAGTTAAGGCGCCGACAATCGGCACAACCCTGGTGGCTTCGCTTTGGTGCAGCGCCTTGTACCAAAAAATTAAAGTTGCTAAAAATAATATACCAGCCAGCAAATCAATCAACAGTTCTTTGAAATGCGGCAGCCAAGGATCAAAAACTAATAAAGCAATGTTAAAAATACTCCAAATACCGACATAAAAAGCATAGGTGATTGAGGAATGAATTTTTTTGGACAACAAAAACTTGTCAGCTACATAAACGCCGGCATTAATAAAGTAAGATGTGATAGCAGCTACTATCCACATAATTATTTATTTTTTTAACTTTTTTTCAGCTTTAAGTATTGCTAAAGTTGTTTTAACAACTGTATCAGGAATTAAAGAAATACTGTTAATTCCGCATTCAACTAAAAATTGGGCAAAGTCAGGATAATCGCTCGGCGCCTGTCCGCAAACGCCGATTTTTGTATTAGCGCGATGAGCAGCGCCAATCACATATCTAATTAAACTTTTAACCGCGTCATTGCGCTCATCGTAGACATGGCTGACTAATGAGCTGTCGCGGTCAACGCCTAATGTAAGCTGAGTTAAATCATTTGAACCGATTGAAAAGCCGTCAAACAGCTCTGCAAACTGCTCGGCTAAAATTACATTGGATGGTATTTCAACCATACAATACAGTTCAAAACCGTTCTTGCCTTGCTTTAACCCATTGTCAGATAAAATTTTTATTACTTTCTTGGCTTCTTTAATTGTGCGGCAAAAAGGAACCATCACTTTTAAATTAGTCAAGCCCATCTCATCTCTAACTTTTTTTAGCGCTTTGCATTCTAAAATAAAAGCCGGCTTGAATTTTTCGTCATAAAAACGGCTAGCCCCGCGCCAGCCAATCATTGGATTAGCTTCAACGGGTTCGTATTCTTTGCCGCCGATCAAATTAGCGTATTCATTGGTTTTAAAATCAGACAGCCGCACAATTACATCTTTGGGATAAAAAGCCGCGGCGATAGTGGCCACTCCCTCGGCTAATTTATCAATAAAAAATTGCTTTTTATCAATATAGCCGGCTGTTAACTTATCAATTTGGCTTTTTGTTTTAGCATCTTTGATCTTCGCGTAATTAATTAATGCCAATGGATGAATTTTAATGGTATTATTAATTATAAATTCCTCCCGGGCCAGGCCAACGCCGTTATTTGGAATAAAAGAAGTTGAAAACGCCGAATCAGGATCCCCAATATTTATCATCACTTTGGTTTTAGGGCGCTTTAAATTTTTAACATTGGTTTTTTTAACGCTAAAAGGCAGTTCGCCCTGATAGACAAACCCTTCCTCGCCCTCGGCGCAGCTAACAGTAATTTTTTGTCCGCTTTTAATCTTGCTGCTAACATTGTTAGTGCCAACAATACAAGGAATGCCCAGTTCGCGGGACACTATTGCGCTGTGGCATGTTCTTCCTCCTTTGTCAGTTACAATAGCTGAAGCAATTTTCATAATCGGCTCCCAATCAGGATCAGTCATATCAGTTATTAAAACTCGCCCAGGTTTGAATTTGCTAATGTCTTTAGTATTCATGATCCTATGGGCGGCGCCGGTGCCGATTTTATTGCCAACACTGCGGCCGCTTGTGATAATTTTGCTTCTGCGCTCTAATTTATATTCTTCTAAAATATTATGATCTCGGATACTGTGAATTGTTTCTGGACGGGCCTGGATTATATAAAGCTGTTTATCTTTACCGCCCAAAGCCCATTCAATATCCATTGGCTTGCCGTAATGCTTTTCAATAATCATTGCCCACTCTGCTAATTTGATAATTTGTTTATCAGTTATTGATTGTTTGCGTTGATCAGCCTGACTGACTTGAATATCGCGAGTGGGATTTTTAGAGTCATTACTGTATATCATTTTTAATTTTTTTCTGCCAATTGTTTTGGAAATAATTGCCTTGGTTGGCTTAAAAACATAAAATTCATCAGGATTAACTTTCCCCTGAACGATGTTTTCGCCTAAACCATAAATGGAATTAATTAAAACAGCATTGCTAAAACCGGATTCAGTATCAATAGTAAACATTACGCCCGAAGAAGCTAAATCTGATCTTACCATTTTTTGCACTCCGACTGACAAGGCAATTTTAAAATGGTCAAAGTTTTTGTCAACGCGATAGGAAATAGCGCGATTAGTGAATAATGAGGCAATGCATTTTTTTACAGCTTCTAATAATTGCTTTTCGCCTTTAATATTTAAAAATGTTTCTTGTTGCCCCGCAAAACTGGCGTCTGGCAAGTCTTCGGCCGTGGCGCTTGATCTTACGGCGACACCGGCATTATTTGTTTTACATTCTTTTGATAATTTGTGATAAGCGCCCGTAATCGCCTCTTTAAAATCTTCTGGAAATTCAACGGCCAAGATTGTTTTTCTGACTTTTGCGCCGCGGCGCATTAGATCAGTTATATTATGCGTATTAAGCCCTTTTAGAATCTGCTTGATTTCTTTTTTTAATCCGGCCTTAGCCATAAAATAATTATAAGCGTAAGAGGTGGTGGCAAAGCCGTTTGGCACACGCACGCCTTTACTCGCAAGTTTGCAGTACATTTCGCCCAAGGAGGCATTCTTGCCGCCTACTTGAGGCACATCTTTAATTGAGAGCTGGTTGAAAAATTTAATGTATTGAGACATATTTGAAATTTGAAATTTGAAATTTACCCCGCATTTTTTTTGCGAAACCAATTTCTAATTTTTGTTATTAGACCTGTTAATTTTGCCGTATTTGCCCTAAATAGTTACTGTGCTGGTTTTTACACAGTAACTAAATATAATTTTTCATTAAAATTTAAACTTATTTCCAAACTGTCCGATTATCGGCAACTCTTTTTCCTGTTCATTATTAGCATTCATTATGCCAATAATAATCATTACTAAAATAGCAACCTGATACAAAGGAATAAGCCATGCAAAAATAAAAGTCATGCCCAGGACAATACTGCCGGCAAAGCTTACAATTAAAAGTACCAGTGATTGCTTGACATGAAATTTTATAAAGTTGTTCTTTTTCATTTTTTCATCAACAAAATACCAAACTATGCCTACCAGCAAATAAGCCAGCATGGCGCAAACTTTGCCTTTTTTAATTTCCTCCTTGGCAGAGGAAGTGTTAATTGTTGAAGTTTTTTTATTTGCCATAAATTTAGAGCCTTTAAACATTTTATGTACTATTTTAAATCATAAAATACGCTCTTCTGTCATCCTATTCTTTCTGTCATCCCGAATTGCTTTGGCAATGAGGGATCTAAGATCGTGATAAACGCGATTAATCACGGTCTTAGATACCTCACTCGCAAGCGAGTTCGGGATGACAGAAAGAATGGAATGACAAAATCAAACGCAGTTTTGTAATCTATGGTAATGCGTTAAAATGCTTAAATGTTAATGTGTTAAAATAATTATATTACCATAATAGCATAAATTTTGTTATAATAAAAATAGCAATTAACAATTTGCAAAAAAATAGGGCGAGTGGCGGAATTGGTAGACGCGCTTGGTTTAGGACCAAGTGTCGCAAGACGTGGAGGTTCAAGTCCTCTCTCGCCCACAGCGGTTTGCCAAAACTCACTGAGCGAAGGCGACCAGCGGTTCGCCAAAGCTACGGCGAAGCAAATTTGGGGAGGGCTCCATAGCGGCGATGTTAAGAGCCCTATGGAGCCATAATGCAGACTACTGATAAATTATTAATAACGGTTTGCATTTTGGCTCCACAGCCCTTACTTCACTTTGTTTCGTTCGGGACTATGGAGCCGTCGCATTTGTCATTCCTGCGAAAGCAGGAATCCAGGAGGAAACGATATTAATGTGAATTATTATTAATTGTTTTTACGGCTAATAATTATATATTTAAATTCTCATTTTTGTTGCTAACTCCTGGATTCCTGATAAATTTTTCCGCATCCGCTCCAAAATTTTCAGGAATGACAAAGGTAGGATTTATACTAAAATCTGTCAGCGAATTAGTAAACATCTATAGGAGCGATAAAAAAGTATTGAAACGCGTAATTTCTAAGTTACTAACATTTATGCTTAAAAAAATTTACCCTGTTAAATATGTTTCGCTTGCCCCGTTAGATAGCTCAACGGCTTTATTTAACGGGGTAAAAAAATTATATCCGAAACAGGCGGAGGAGGTATACAAAAAATTGCGGAATATTATAGAAGATTTTAAAAAAAGAAATCCGTCCAAGGCGCGCGGCAGCCATCCTCTATTCAGCGAAAAGGACGCGATTCTTATTTGCTATGCTGACCATGTGCGGGAAAGAGGCGTAAGAACCTTTAAAACAATGCATAAATTTTTGCGCCAATACATTGGCGGGATTATAAATAAAGTTCATTTTTTGCCGTTTTATCCATGGTCAAGCGATGACGGCTTTTCAGTCAAAGATTATTACAAGGTAAGCAAACAATATGGCGGCCGGGGAGATTTAAAGCCCATTGCGAAAGATTTTGGGTTGATGTTTGACTGCGTTGCAAACCATATGTCTGTCCAGAGCGAATGGTTCCAAAAATTTTTGGCCGGAGATAAAAAATATAAAGATTATTTTATTGTTTTTTCCAAAGAAGAGCATGAAAACAACAAAAAAAATTTCGCGAAAGTATTCCGTCCGCGCAAACAGCCGTTATTAACCTTGTTTAAAACGCGGAAAGGGGAAAAATATGTTTGGACAACTTTTTCAGAGGACCAGGCGGATTTGAATTTTTCCAACCCGGAAGTTTTTTTGGAAATGGTTAAAATACTTTTGTTTTATGTTGAAAATGGGGCAAAGGCAATTCGGCTTGACGCAATCGCTTATGTTTGGAAAAAAATGGGCACGGCTTGCTTTAATTTGTCTAAAACGCATACGCTTGTGCAAATTGTGCGGGCCGTATTTAATGAAGCCGCGCCGCATGTGTGGGTGATCACGGAAACAGTTTTGCCGCATAAAGAAAATACTTCATATTTTGGCAATGGGAGTAATGAAGCGCATTTAGTCTACCATTTTCAGCTGGAAACTCTGCTTCTCCACACAATGCTGTCAGGCAATTCATCTTTAGCTTCAAATTGGTTGCGAAAAATAAAATATGCGGGCGAGCAAACCAGTTATTTGAATTTATCCGTTTCTCATGACGGAATCCACGCAATTCCAGCGCGCGGAATTTTAAATAAAAAGCAAATGCGCGCGATCGCTTTGGACTGTGAAAAAAAGGGAGGCAAAATTTTGGAGCGCGACTCTGGAAACGGTGAAACAGAAATATATGAAATGAACATTACTTATCCTAGCGCTATGGGCGAAATTAACAAATATTTGGCCAGCCAGTCAATCCAGCTGGCATTGCGAGGCGTGCCTTTGATTTATTTTAATAATTTAATTGGAGCAAATAATTGGAACAAAGGTATTGAAAAACTTGGCTATGGCCGCGCGATTAACCGTGAAAAATTTGATTATAGCAAGTTAACCAAAGAGCTTAATGACGTGAATTCACACAAGCATAAAATTTTTTATGGCTATAAAAAGTTATTAAAAGCGCGGATTAAAGAGCCGCTATTCTCGCCTTTGGCAGAGCAAAAAATATTAAATTTGGGGCATGGGGCAATGGCGATTTTAAGGTTTAATAAAAATTCAGATAATTTGTTAGCCATAACTAATGTTACGAATCGCATATTAAAAATTAATGCGAATGCGGTTAAACAAGAGATGCAAAAAAAGCGCGTAAAAGACATTTTAACCCAAGAAAAATTAAAATTAGAAAAATATTTAGTTTTAAAGCCGTATGAAGTTAAATGGTTGAAATAAAAATAGCAGGATATTAGACTTGTCGCGTAATTATTTTTTACTGCTCCGCCAGCTGGCGGATTGGTCAAATTTTCCAAAAATTTTTTCAGCTTAGCTTAGGCTAAACCTCAAAAATTGTTTGAAAAATTATAACTCAAAATTTGAAAATTTTTACCCCGTTGGATAACTGGGGTCGTTACAAAACTAATTACGCGACAAGTCTATTAGATTATCGGCCAGGTTAATTTAATTTGACAAATTTTTAAATATAATTTAAAGTGTGCATATGTTTATTATTAAAAATTCGTGTGGGGATGTAGCTCAGGCTGGACAGAGTGTCCCGCATCCGCCGCAAAGAGTTTGCGGGGTTCGCCGCGGCATCCGCCGCGGCGCCCTGTCGGATGACAGGGCGAATCCTTCCATCTCCACCGCCCCAATACAAATAAAGGCCTTTTTCAAAATTAGGCCTTTTATTTTTTGTTAATTTTTGATAAAATAAAGGGTGTTTTGATATATGTTTAAATTTATTCGCTTTCTAAAATATAATACTCATCCCGCGCGCATTGAAAGCAAATGCCGCGGCTTGATTTTGCTGGGCTGCAACCAAGCCATGAGAATGTTTAAAAGTGATGATGTTAGAAAGCTGCTTAAATTTGATCAAGCCGGCAGAACAGAGCAGGACCGCTTCTTTAATGAAATGACTGTAACAAACATTATTATGCTGTTATTAATAATAGATAAGCAAATTATAGAAACTGATGATCTAGAAAGAAAAATGTATTTAAAAGCATTGCGGGAAGATACGCCGAAAAATTTTAACGCATTTTTAAAAAGAATCGGAATACCCAAAAAATACGCTAAAATCTGGCAAAAATTAGTTAATTTGCGTTATGATGAATACGACAAGGGCGTGTTAGAATGGCGAGGCGCTTTAATGGACCATAATTATGAAGTTGCCACAAATAAAACATTGATGATTTTTCAAACAGTTGCATTTGGCCTATACCAGCATTTGCGCCGCGGCAAAGTGAGCCCTAAGGACGAACTTTATAAACGCGTCCAGGGATTCTTACTGCCTGTTTATAAAGGGCTAATGAAAAAAATTGGGTGAATATTATGGAATATGAAATACAAAACATATAATATGCAATATAGAATATTGTATTTATGATTAAGCAAAACATTAAAACCATTTTAATCCTTGCATTTGTATGCGCGGGATTTTTTTGTTTTGAAAAAAATTGCTGGGCGATAGATCATATAGTAATTAGCGAGATACAGATTACAGGTGAAGAGTTTGTAGAATTGTATAATCCAACTAATAATGAAATAAATATGACAGGTTGGTATTGGTGTTATTTTTCTTTAAATAGAGACTGGAATAATCCTTATAGAAAAAAGAAGTTTTTAGACGGAGCGGTTATTAAACCTAAAAAATATTATTTAATAGCGATGGTAGATGGCGAATTGTCTAGTGCAGATTGGAGTTTAGGGTATTCTAGGCATTTTTTAAATGACGCGAATGGCTCCGTTGTAATTTTTTTATCGGATCCAAAAATAAAAACCGTTGAGGAAGCTAAGCAGGGAAAAATAGATGCAGTTGGTTGGGGGAATGTTGATTATGTTAAAGAAAAAAATCCCGTAATTTTTTCTGGAGACGATCAAAGTATTAAAAGAAAAATAGAGAATAGTATAATAATTGATAGCGATGATAATGATGCCGATTTTTTTAAACAACCAAGTAATAATGTTAGTAATGGCAATGGCAATGACAGTAGCAATGGAATAGATGGCGATGATGTTGATGGTGGCGATGGTGGCGATGACGACGATAATAATAATTCCGAAGAAAAAATTATTGAAATTTATAAACTCGGCGATATTGTAATCAATGAATTTGTAAGCGATCCCGCAGACGGAGAAGTGGAATGGATTGAATTGTATAATACAACCAGCAAAAAAATTATTTTAACCGGCTGGACAATTAAAGAGGGCAGTGGAGCCAAGACGACTTTAGAAGGAGTTTTGGCTGGCAGCGGTGAAAATAAATTTTTTATCATTGAAAAGCCAAAAGGCAATTTGAATAATAAAGGCGATATAATTATTTTGCGGGATGGCAATGAGACATTAATTGACCAAGTCGCTTATGGAAAATGGGAAGACGGCAATACTGGTAACAACGCGCCAATGACTGGCGATCCTTACAGTGTGGCGCGAAAATTTGACGGGCAAAATAGTTTTAATAATGCTAATGATTTTGCCGTTACCACTACACTAACTAAAGGCGCAAGCAATATAATAACCAAAACTAAAGAAGAGCAAGAGCTAACTGATGAAATCAGCGCGGAGGAAAAGGCAAATTATGATTATAGTAATAATATAATTATTTCAGAAATTTTTCCTAATCCGGCTGGCAGTGATAAAGAAAATGAATTTATTGAACTGTTCAATAAAGGCGAGAGAGATGTGAATTTAACAGGGTGGAGACTGGGGGATGAAAGCAAAAAGAAGTATGAAGTAAGAAGTAAGTCGCCGACGCTTCATAGCTTTGGCGACGGAGCGAAGTTAGAAGACGCGTCCGAAGAGAATAATATGATTATTAAAGCTGGCGGATATTTGGTGGTGTATCGCGGTGAAAGCAAGATTGCCTTGAATAATGGGAGTGATAGCGCAAAATTGTATCAGCCGTTAAAAGATGAGCCATTGCAGGCTGTAAAGTATGAAAAGGCGATTGAGGGCTGGTCATATAATTACGCCAAGTACGCCAATGAACGCCAATCCGCCAGCTGGCGGACGCCAAGCGAAAAATGGGTGTGGAGTGAAATTGTAACGCCGGGAACAGCTAATGAAATAAAAACAATTAATCATCCGCCAATTGTGGATTTTGATTGTCCGGAGAAGGCGCTGATTGGCGCGCCGATATTGTTTGACAGTTCAGATACAATTGATGAAGATGGAGATAAATTAAAATTCAATTGGAGTTTTGGGGACGGATTTACTAATGAATTAGCAAATCCTGAACATACATTTTTTAAGCAAGGCGCTTGGACTGTAAAATTAACTGTGAGCGACGGAGAAAATGAGATTGAGAAAGAAAAAATAGTGAAGGTGGCCAATACTTTAAATGTGGATGGCGCGGTTGAAATTGAAGCGCCTGAAGGCGCGCAAACTTTTGCGCGCCTTCAGGCGGCGAATAATATTATAATCAATGAATTTTTGCCAAACCCGGAAGGCGCTGATGCAGAAGGGGAGTTTATTGAATTATATAATCAAGGCGGCGCGCAAGTTAATTTAATAAACTGGAAAGTTGATGACAGCGAAGCAGGCAGCAAG
>JAYEOU010000062.1:0-3347 GCA_034723335.1 Patescibacteria group bacterium | reverse complement strand
CTTCATTCTCATCAATGTATGCCATTTTATCTTTTTTAATCATCACAAATTATATTATCACAATCTTACCACTCTGGCAAAAAATATCAATAGTAGCGAAATAACCAAATATTGATAAAAATAATTTATCAAGTTTTTTTAGGGTATTTTACACCTTATTCCGCAACCAATTCGGCTTTACTAAAGCCGAATTATATCTCTATTTTCTTCAATCACATTTGCGCGCTGCTAAAAACATTGACTTCGCTTTTCTGGCTTGTTAATATAGCGCTATGGGTGTTCCAACTATTACTCTTCCCAAAACTGAATATCAACGACTAAAACTTCAGTCAAAGGCCTATCAAAAGATAATGGGTAAGTTTTTTGAATTGGCTGTTAAAGAACCTCTTTGGCAAATTGTTGATGATTTTCGAAAAACCAATATTTACACCGAAGATTTTCTTAAAGATTTGGAAAATGGCTTAAAAAAATCTTCTTATCTGCGGCATTATGAAAATAAAACCCCTGCGAAAAGATCTTAAAGATTGTCTACAAAAACACCAATTAGAAGAAAAATGGCAGAAAATTTTAAAATATCTTCAAGACGATTTATCGCATCCATCGCTAAATCTTGAATTATTAAGACCTCGTTGGCGAGGAATCTATTCTTTCCGCATTGACCGAAAATACAGAGCTATATTTTTTATCACACCAAAAAAAGAAATTGAAGTTTTTCAAATAACTAATCATTATAAAAAGTAAGAATTTGATGCTGTTTGTATGTTCAAAAAATCTCTTATGCAAGAGATTTTTTATTTAATATTACTTTCCCCAACCAAAATTAAAAAGGACGAACTGTGTTTAAGTCCGTCCTTTTGTTGTTGCTTCTTGTTGTTACTTTATTATTTCCCAGTTATCAGGATGAGAGTATAAAATGGCTTCCAAAAACAAGATTCTTTCAACTTCGAGTCTCAAACTTGAAGAATTAGTAATTTTGTTCTTGCAGGTAGCCTTTATATAGGCTACATGGCCAATATGACGGTACGCGATATACGCAACATAGGACCCCTCTGTCTCTGTCAATGACTCGTGGAAAATAGCAAAAGCAAAATTTTGCTCCGTTTTTACTTGAGCCTGAAGCTCTTCAGGCAGGTCGTTAAAATTAACGAGGGACGTTATTATACCCTCCTCCTCAGCCAAAGCAACGCTTGAAAACAGCATTACTATCGCCACCGCTGCCAACAAATAACCAAAAAATCTTTTCTTCATTTTTCCCCCTTTTTTAAAAAATCAAAAATAGTTTTCGATCTGAATCGCTTACTTAAAGCGATAAAATATTATCTCCTCAAGAAAGCAATCCAGTTATAGGAGAAAAACGAAGTATTATTCAGTTTTCAAAGAACACCTCAAGTATAACACATCAAAATAATTTGTCAAGCTCTTTTAGCCATTTGCGCGCCAATTCGGTTTTAGTTCCCCAAAGGGTAGTCCTCGCAGCGGGGACTGCCCTTGAATTTTCCCCAAACTAAATTAAATTGCCCGCGCGCTTATGAAAGGTTGACACCGTTTGTTGGATTGTTATTATGATTATATGGTTAAAAAACTTTTACCAACAAAAATTAAAAACGCCAAACTTGTGCCATGGGAAAAACTGGCGTCAAAATCGGTGTTCAAATTGGGGAAAGATTCACGCGCCGGAGTAGTATTAGACAAACAAGGCGCGCCAATAATTTTTATTTTTGACACTAACGCTTTGTTGGATGTGCTTTCAGAAATAGACGAAAAATTAATAGACAAACTTTCCGACAAAGAATACGCCTCCAAATCGGTTAATCCAGCCGGCTGGTTTATTGATGAGATTGAATCAAAATTGCCGCTTAAGCAAGATTTCGTTGCATCTCTAAGAAAATCCATTGACGAAGCAAAGAAAAAAGGTTGGATTCCTTTTTCAAAAATACAAGCCGATCTTGGGCTATAATTTTTTATGTTCGAAATTAAATTTTCTCCTTGAAGCCAAAGAGAACTCAAAAAATTCCCTCGTTTTATCCAACAGCGAATTTTTAAAAAGTTGATTAGTAACGCTGAACTTTCCAATCCCTTGGTTAGGACCAAGCCATTAGCTGATCTGCCTCCAGCTACCCACCGATTTCGCGTT
This sequence comes from Patescibacteria group bacterium, assembly GCA_034723335.1. Classification (GTDB taxonomy): domain Bacteria; phylum Patescibacteriota; class Patescibacteriia; order Patescibacteriales; family VMTK01; genus DAOWHZ01. The sequence continues at coordinate 1,213 of JAYEOU010000062.1, read as the reverse complement.
GGAAAATATAGGATTTCTTTTTATATCAAGCAAAAAACCATTTTTGTTGAGCAAATTAAAATCAGGGGACAAGCGTATCGCTAAATCGCTCCTAAAGCCGGGCGATTTTTTTGTATTGTCTAAAAAAACAAAAATATGGTAGTATGTAATCACTAATAAAATAACTCAAAAAAATTATTTTAAAGGTCGACATAATTTGTGATATAATTTAATTCATTAACTTATAATTTAAAAAACCATGTTTGAAAAAATTAAAGGTGAGGTACCGTCTCAAGAAAATAAAGAAGAATCAATCACAAAAATTAGTCATGAAGATGTATTTGAAAATCAAAAAGATAGTAGAGAGGAATTTCTTCAAGAGGCCACAGAAAACATACTTGAACAAAACAAGAGCACAACAAAAAAACGGATACAAGAAGTTAGAAGTTGGTTGAAAAAAAGTTGCCCAGAGGAAAAGAAAATTATAAAATCATTGGAAGCTGAAGAGAAAGAAGAAAAAGAAAAAGGAACATTCGGAATGCTTCGTGAACTTTGGGGAGTTACTCCATCAGATTGTCGTGCTGCAATTATAGGCGAATTTATTTTTAATCCCAATGCACTAAAAAACAGGTATTATCAGGAAAAACATTTTCAATCTAATTTAAAAAACCGTTGGAAAAAATAAATCGCTAAAAAATAACAATTTAAAGATAAAGAGGTCGACTATGTTGAGTTGACCTCTGATTGAACCCTATTGTTAGAGAATATTAGGCAAAAAGTTTTTCAGGAGGTATGGAATCCATGCCTTCTAAAATTCTTTTCTTTATTTTCTCCTTTGGAGATAAATCTCTCGATTTTTCTTCTACTACCTTGCACTCCATACGGAGATTGCAGGTCAACAGACTCATCATTGTTTCTGGGTCAGCAGAGATTTTCTCTAATGCTCTCCATGTTTTTTCTCTCATTTCTTCTTTCATACCCCCCCCTTTTTTTATCTTAAATTAATCTGAATTGCTTACCCGAAGTAATAAAATATTATTTCCTCGAGAAAGCAATCCAGTTATAGGAGAAAAATGAAACATTATTCAATTTTCAAAGAACACTCCAAGTATAACATATCAAAATAATTTATCAAGTTTTTTTAGGGTATTTTACACCTTATTCCGCAACCAATTCGGCTTTACTAAAGCCGAATTACTATTTTATATTGTCTAAAAAAACAAAAATATGGTAG
>JAYEOU010000061.1:0-3373 GCA_034723335.1 Patescibacteria group bacterium | reverse complement strand
TATAAAATTGAAGTTAAAAATAGCATAGAAAGTCATTAACTTTAAATCTATTTAAACTTAATGTTAGTTCATAGCTGATGTTACAATAAAAACGCAATTTTCAGCAACCATTTTTGACCATTAAGCCCTGTAATATAACATTACAGCTTAAACACAAAAGCGCCGAACCAAATGGAACGGCGCTTTTTTCTGTTTGATTAACTTGCCACAGCTGCCTACCTCGCCGCCCTATACGCCCTAATCCCCTCCACTACTTTGGAATTATCTTTTAGGTCTTCAACAAACAAAATATGATCTAAATTAATTGACATTTTGTCTTCAGGGCCGTGAATCTCATTGCCAAGCTTAATTAAAGAAAAATTATCAGTATTTGTTTGTTCTCCCGCGCTGCCAGCTTGCAAATCCCGCGCAACCCGCAAATAATAAATATCTTCCAAAACCAAAGTCTGGCTGTTCACATCTGTTGCTTTGCCAAAATAAACCTGGCCGTTTGACAAAAATACCGCCTGATACTTGGTTAAATCAAGCCAATTGGACAAGCGGCCAAAACCTTGTGTATTACTATAAAACAAAGAGTTGATCATGGCTATTAGCAATAAAATTAATATTAAAATTATTACTATCCATAAAATAATTCTTCGCTTGTCTTGATCCCCGCGAATTGCGTTAATAATGTTGTTGAACATACATTTGAATTAAATTTCTAATTTCTAATTTTAAATTTCTATTAAATATCTAATGTAATAATTTCTAAACAATCTTTAATAATTAAATAGTTTCAAAATTAAATCATTAAAAATTACCGTGCCCAAACTGCTGACGCAGTCAGGCAAGCGGGTTTCAAAATTCAAAATTCAAAATTCAAAATTCTCTCATATTTATTCCAAGATTCATTATTCATCATTCATAATCTCCTCCACTCTTTTTATCACTTCCTTATTCTCTGGATTTAATTGTAGCACTTTTTCAAAATAAATCAAAGCCTGCGCATTATCCCCTTGCAGTTGATAGGCCAGCGCCAAACTATAAAGAGCGTTTGAGTGATTAGAGGAAATATCCAATACTTGCAAAAACCTTTCAACCGCATGCTCAATCTCGCCTTGATTATAATAAAGCCGGCCTAATTCATAAAATACTTCGGCATCAACAGCTAAATCAGTTAATTCTTCTAAAATTATAATAGCGTCTTTTTCATTTTTTTCTTTAACATAAACTTTAGCCAGACCGAATTTAGCGTCATAATAATCATTTTTTAAATTCAGCGCCTGGCTAAATGACTTTTTCGCTTCCGCTATCATACCGTTATTTAAATAAGCTTTGGCTAATTCAGTTAATAAAACAGGATTGCCGGGCTCAAGCTTGCCAGCTTGCTCAAAAGACCGCGCCGCCCAAGCTTCGCTGCCCACTGTTAATAATCTGACATCGCGATAAATCATGCCTAAGGTTTCGTGAGCAACCACTGAATTAACGGATGTCTTAACGGCTTGCCTCGCCCAATTAATACTATTATCAATTTTAATATGCATTAGCCGGCTGTCTCGCTCGCCGGCTGGTTTGGCGAATTCCGCGCGAACTTGGTTTAAATACAGCTTAGCTAAACTAATCTCATAATTATAACGATTGGGATTAAGCCGGGCGGCTTTGATTAAATTAGCTTCCTGATTAGCGGCTTTGGCATAAATAACATCCGCCGCCCAATATTTAATCTCCAGAGCTGTCAAAAACAGCCATCCTGCCGCTATTGCCACTAACAGCAAATAAATCAATTTGGATGAACTTTTATGCTTGTCAAGCTTGATTATTCTTTCTTTAAAAATTGTCTTGTCTGTGTCGCGCAGCAAAACCATAATTAAAGCCATGCAAGTCCAAAACAAAAACAATAAAATAGTGTTAATTAAATAAACAAACTGCGCCAAAAACAAAACAACAAAAGCAATTAATAAGCTGATTATTAAGCCATTATCCTTGCTGTAATGCAATAAAAATTTTTTGCTAAAAATAAAAACAAGATAAAAAAATACGCTTAAAATCAAAAAATAACTTAAGATGCCTAAACTTCCCAAGCCGGCCGCCATTTCCAAAATATGCGACGGGGCTTTATCAAATCTATATTGCCAAAATATGGATTGATTAAAATCAGAATCGCGATAAAGAGAAAAGTCATAACTAAAAGTGCCCGGACCCTTGCCTAAAAGCGGCTTATCTTTAACAGATTGCTTGACAACTGATAAAGCGGTCTTGTAGTCCAATCTAATTTCTTGGGGCAATTTTTTGCCAATAAAAAAACTGCCTGAATTAATCTCAGGAAAAATTAAAAATGTTAAGGATATGATAATTAATATAGCCGGCCATGTTAAATTTTTCAATGCCAACCCCAAATTCCCCCTCTTTGCTGAAATAAGCGCTAAAATAAAATATAAAACCGCTCCAGCAAACAAACACCACCATGCAATATAAAAATTGATTATAACTAAAAACAATATTGATAAAATTAAAATAATGCTAAAAAACCAACTGCTTGGCAAATTATGCCGCGGGTGGAACACCCGCGGCCAGCGGCTGGTTAAGGGTATCTCACCCTTAACATTATTTGCGGTTTTAGACGGCAAACTATGCCGCTGGTGAGACACCCGCGGCCAGCGGCTCCTTTTATTGTTAAAAATCAACAAGCCAATCAATAAAAAAATTACTGCTGCGCTAAAAATTGACAAGCCCTCAAGCGACCCGCCTGCTGTATTAAATGTTATGACATTAAATTCCGCTTGCCCGATTGCTCGCGGAAAAATCCATGCTAACAGCGCGATTAATTCTCTTAACCAGCCAAAAATCGTTAAAAGCGCTGTTATAATAACCACGCTATAAGACAATAGCATTAACTTAATTATATTAAAAACATTTAACTTTCCTTTTGCCGCGCTGAAATTAGTTAAAATAAAATAAAATAAAACCAAGCTTAACAAACCCAGCCATGCGTCGCTAAACCTTCCATAAAATCCAAAAAACGAACTAAACCTGTCTAAGCTGAAAACGCTTGAAAGGCATGCTAACGCTAAAAACAGGACAATAGGAATATCTAAAGGAGTCTGCCTAAATTTAATTTCTTTATCAATTATCATCTTGATCAGCCATAAAAGAACAATCAGCGGCACGGCTAACCAGAGTAAATACTGTTTATTAAATTCAAACCATTCAACGGTCAATGGCAAAAAAAATAGAGGCAGGATAAGCGCCAAGGCCTTTATTAAATAAATTATAATTGATGACAATATTTTAGAACTATTTTTTTTATCAAATTGTTGCATTTATTGATTTACCGGCAATAATAAATAATCAAGACACTTTCTAAATAATCAATAACTAAGAAACAATAACA
>JAYEOU010000060.1:0-17143 GCA_034723335.1 Patescibacteria group bacterium | reverse complement strand
TTTTTTCAGCTTAGCTTAGGCTAAACCTCAAAAATTGTTTGAAAAATTATAACTCAAAATTTGAAAATTTTTACCCCGTTGGATAACTGGGGTCGTTACAAAACTAATTACGCGACAAGTCTAATATAAATGCAGAATTTTCAGTGTAAATATAATTTGTAGATTAGAATTATATTCAGACATTTTAACTTTCAAATATGTTTATTGGAGAATATAAGCACAACTTAGATAATAAAGGGCGGCTGGCAGTGCCGGCTAAATTTCGAGCATCACTTAAAGCCGGAGCAGTAGTAACAAGAGGATTAGATAACTGCTTATTTTTGTATTCTAAAAAAGAATGGACAGAAAAAGCTAAAAAGATAGCTGGCTTGCCGTTTAATAAAGCCAATGATCGCGCTTTTGCCCGCTTAATGCTTGCTGGGGCAATGGAAGTTAATTTTGATAATCAAGGCCGGATTATGTTGCCTGAATATTTGAGAAGATTTGGCAAACTGAAAAAGAAAGTTATTATTGCCGGACTATATAATCGGCTGGAAATTTGGGATGAAGCAGCATGGAATAAATATAAAACAGGAACAGAGAAAAAGAGCAATGCTATTGCCGAGGCGCTTGGAGAACTTGGAGTTTAGTTAAAAAGTTTGTAAAGTTAAAAGTTATTTTATCGTTAAGGAATTTTAATATTTAATGGCTAAGCGCCCAAGGCACTGTTAGGCATTAAGCCTGACAGTGCCTTGGGCGCAATAATGCGCCGTTAGGCATAACTTATAATAAAAATAAAATTAACTTACTTTTAACTTTATAAACTTTTTAACTACTGTATTATGAAGAGGATTTTATTGGAAATAGAAAATTATTTATCTTATTTTTGGGTTAGTTTTAGTATTTTATTCGCCATGGCAGCGTATTTAATGTGGAGGCTGCCGATTTTTATTTGGTTTGGAGCTAACCATCAGACAAATTTTTTTGGAAGTTCTTTATATGAAACGGAAAATTTTTATCCATTGATTTTATTTCACGCCTTGCTTCCTTTGGCAATAATTTTTTTGGCCTTATCATTGTTTATTTGGTTGTATTATCGCAGTGATAAAATTGTTAGCAAAATTGGATTTAAAAATATTCTTATCAGCGTTTTTGCGATTTTTTTACTGTTTTTACTGCCAATTCAAGCTTATTTTACATCACAAAAAGTTAGAGAATATAAAGATAGGCAAACCGAGGAATTTGCGCAAAGCAAAAAAGGACATGTAAAAAGCCCGCCTTCATCTTTTGAAATTTATAAATTATATCAGTCTTTGGCGGACGATGGCATTCAGGCATGGCGCACGGATCCTTTGGCTGTGGCGCAATCAGCAATAAAAGAAGGCGGCGCATTGCACAGGTTTAGCAGGCCAGACAATGAGTTTGTTTTGCAATCGAAGTTTTTGGATGACAATACCGGACGGTGGATAGCGGTCGTGGAATTAAAAAATAATTATTATAATGTAGAGATTATTTTAAGAAAACATTTACAACAAGACGAAAGTGGTATTTGGTTGGTTAAAAAGTATATAAAGAAAAAATAATAAAATTATTTATTTAACAAAAATAAAAATATGACAAAAAAAATTCAATGCCAATCAATTTTTAGTAAAGAAACTCGCAGAATTAAAGTAAGGGTAATTAGAGCTCCTTTAGTTGATAGTTTACAGCTGCGCAGTGTTATTTATCAAAGAGCAAGAGCAGTAGTGTTGTAAATTGAATAACGTGGAACGCATAACGCGTAATATATTGTTCCACGTTATGCGTTCCACGTTATGCGAAAATATCAACATACGCCAGTAATGCTTAATGAAGTTTTGGAATATTTAAATCCGCAACCGGATCAGTATTTTATTGACTGCACTTTGGGCGGAGCAGGATATACAATAGCGATTGCGAAAAAAATTGAACCAAAGGGAAAGGTGCTGGCGATTGATTTGGACGATTTGGCAATCAAAAATGCCGAATCGCAAATTAAAAGACAGAAATTAAAAAATATAATTTTAGTCAATGATAATTTTAAAAATTTATCAAAAATTGCGAAAAAATATTTTAGCAATAAAAAAATTAACGGAATAGTTTTTGATCTTGGATTGTCATCGGCGCAGCTTCAGGATAGGAATAGGGGATTCTCTTTTCAAAAAGATGCATTAATAGACATGGCGTTTGGGCAAAGCGAGATAAGCACAATTAATATTATAAATAAATGGAAAGAAGAAGAATTAAAAAAAATTATTAAGGAATATGGCGAGGAAAGGTTTGCTAAAAAAATCGCGCGGGCGATTGTTGATTATAGAAAAATTAAGCAAATAAAAACAATATGGCAATTAATAGAAGTTATTAAAAGCGTTATTCCAAAAAGGTATCAATATGGTAAAATTCATCCAGCTACCCGCACTTTCCAGGCGTTGCGAATTGCTACAAATAATGAACTTGAAAATTTAAGACAAGTATTGCCACAGGCGCTTGACTTGCTTGTTAGCGGAGGAATGGCCGCGGTTATTTCTTACCATAGTTTAGAGGATAGAATCGTTAAGCATTTTTTTAAAACAGAATCCCGCGATTGCATTTGTCCATTAAGTTATCCAGCTTGTCGTTGCCAGCATAAGGCGCGAATTAAAATATTAACTAAAAAGGTTATTAGAGCAGGAGAGGAGGAGATTCGCAATAACCCGCGCGCCCGCAGCGCCAAATTAAGAGCGGCGGAGAAAATATAACTCCCGCAAATCAACCCTGCTTCTCGCCCCGCTCCTCGCGAGGAGCTGGGCGAGGAGTTTAAATCCTATTATTATGATTAAAATAAAAATGAAAAATAAAAAATTTAACTTAAAAATATTTAACAGAATGTTGTTTTTATTAATAATAATATGCGGTGTTTATTATATAACAAGTATAAATGATTTATCAGTAAAGGGGTTTAAATTATTGGAATTTAAAGAGAAAATTAATCGATTAAACAGTGAGAATAATAAATTAGAGCTTGAAGCGATGTCATTAGAATCTTATAGTGATTTAAACCAAAGAGTTAAAAGATTGAACATGGTGGCAGTCGGCGAAATTGATTATATAGTTAACGCAGGAGCTATTGTTGTAAAAAAATAATTTATGAGATCGTGGAAGAAAAACAGAACCAAAGGGCGAGAAATTTATCAAAGCAATAATCGCATTAATTTTATAATGGCGATTATTTTTTTATTAGCAGGGTTAATATTATTTCAATTATATAATTTACAGGTTGTTGAATATGATTTATGGGCAGCTTCGGCTTTAGGGCAACATCAAATTTTTAGCCAATTAGAACCCGAACGCGGCAGGATATTTATTCATAATAATGCCGAAAGCGATGTTGGCAATATGCTTTATTCAATATCCACCAATAAAAATTTTGCTTTAGTTTATGCTGTTCCCGATAAAATAAAAGACGCGGAAAGAATAGCTGAAGTTTTATATTCTGTTTTTAAACAGGCGGAAGTTGAGCGAGAAGTTGAAAAATTAATGTTTGAACAAGATAAAGAAAGATTAGAAAAAGAATTGGCTTTTATTGAAAATTTGCCCGAGCAGGAAAAAATTATTAAAAAACAAGAGGTTATAAAAAACCATGAAGCATTAATAGTTGATAAAGATTATTTAGAAATAAAAAATATAAAAAGGGATTTAGAAATAGAATCAAGAAAAGATATAATTATTGGCGAATATCTAAAAATTTTAAAGAAGAAAAACGATCCTTATGAGCCAATCGCGCAAAAAGTTGATGAAGAAACATTGAAAAAATTATATACTGGACTGGCTAATGGGCAAGGCGCGGATATTACGACAGAAGATTTAAAAATCAAAGATAATGTTATATTATTAAAAAATATTAATGGAGAGATAGAGGAATTAAAAATTAATGGCATTGCTTTTAAGATGAAGACACATCGTTTTTATACAGAAGACAATATTGGTTCTCATATTTTAGGTTTTGTCGGTTTTAGCGGCGACAAGCAGCAAGGGAAGTACGGCTTAGAAGGTTTTTTTGATCAAGAACTTTATGGCAAATTCGGTTCAATTAGAACCGGACGTTCAGCCGGCGGAGATTTAATTATTATTAACGATCGGCAATACACAAAACCGCAAAATGGCAGTGATTTAATTTTAACTATTGATCGTTCAATTCAATGGATGGCGTGTCAAAAGTTAAATGCGGCAGCTTTGCGCCACGGAGCAGACGGCGGCAGTATTATAATTATGGAGCCGCAAAGCGGCGCGATAATCGCTATGTGCTCTTGGCCTGACTACGATCCTAACAATTACCAAAATGTTGATGATATTAAAGTTTATAACAACCCGGCAATTTTTAATCAATATGAACCAGGATCAATTTTTAAGGCTATAACAATGGCGGCCGCCCTTGATCAAGAGAAACTAACAGCTGATACCACTTATAATGACGAAGGCAGTGTTAAAATAGCCGGTTGGCCTAAACTAATAAAAAATTCTGATTATGACACTCATGGCGGACATGGCATAGTTAATATGAATACTGTTTTAGAAATGTCTTTAAATACAGGGGCGATTTATGCCATGCAACAAATTGGTTCTGAAGTTTTTTCGCAATATGTTAAAAAATTCGGTTTTGGGGAAAAAACAGGGATTGAGCTGGAAACGGAAAGTGCTGGTGATATCCGCAATTTAACCGCTAAAAAGATCAAACCGATTAGCGCGGCCACGGCTTCTTACGGCCATGGCATTACTGCCACGCCGTTGCAGATGATTGTTGCTTATGCGGCGATTGCCAACGGCGGCATCTTAATGAAACCTTATTTAGTTAAAAAAATCGTCCATACTGACGGCGCAAAAGATGTTACTAAACCAAAGCAAATTAGGCGGGTAATTTCTGAACGGACCGCTATTTTACTTTCAGGGATGCTTGTTAATGTAGTGGAAAGCGGGCATGCCAAGCGGGCAGGCGCGGACGGCTATTATGTTGCAGGCAAAACAGGCACGGCTCAAGTAGCATCTGCAGCTGCTAGGGGGTATGGCGGCAAGACCATACATACTTTTGTCGGCTTTGCGCCGGTTGATGAGCCAAAATTTGTTATGTTGGTAAAATTAGATGATCCCAAAGATGTGCGTTTTGCCGCTTCTTCGGCCGCGCCATTATTTGGCGAAATAGCAGAATTTTTGCTAAACTATTGGCAGGTGGAGAAAGAGAGGTAGAATATTCTACCAAACTTCAATTTTGGTTCGTGAAAGTTTTAATTTTACTAAAATTAGCGGCTAAAGTCGCTAAGCCCGATTTAAAAGCCGGTAGAAGCGTGAAATTTATGAAAAAATTAATTCAGCTACAACTTAAAATTTTAGCTAAAATGATTTTAGCAAAATATAAGCCTGATGTGATTGGCATTACAGGCAGTGTTGGCAAGACCAGCGCCAAAGAAGCTATATGGACAGTGCTGGCTTCTAAATTTAACGCGCGCCGTAACGTAAAAAATTATAATAATGAAATTGGCGTGCCCTTAACCATTATTAATGCTGATTCGCCGGGCAAGTCCATGATTGGCTGGATGATTGTATTTTTTAAAGCATTAAAATTAATTTTGCTTAAAGATAAAGATTATCCTAAAATATTGGTTTTGGAAATGGGCGTTGACAGGCCTGGAGATATGAAATATTTAAATAGTATTGTAAAATGCAAAGTTGGAGTTGTAATTACGGTCGGTCCTGTTCATCTGGAATTTTTTGGTTCTATTAATAATGTTCAAAAAGAAAAAGCCGCATTAGTTAAAAATTTAGCCAAGTCTGGCTGGGCCGTTTTAAATTATGATGATGACAAAGTTATGCAGATGCAAAAAAATATCCAAGCTAAAATTTTAACTTATGGTTTTAATGAAAAAGCTGATGTGAGGGCGCAAGAATTAATTTTTAGCTTTGATACAGGCATGAATTCAAACGAATCTGGAACGAATAAAACGAATGCGAACAATTTAGCTGGCATTAATTTTAAATTAAGTTATCAGGGATCTGCTGTGCCTGTGTTGCTGCCTAAAGTAATTGGCCAAGCAGTAGTTTATGCCGCTTTAGCCGGAGCAGCAGTTGGCATTGCTTACGGTTTAAATTTAGTTGAAATTGCTTATGCTTTGCGAAGATTTAAATCTCCTTGCGGAAGAATGAATTTAATTGCAGGCATCAAAAATACTTTAATTATTGATGACACATATAATTCATCGCCGCAATCTTCCATTTCAGCTTTAGATGTTGTGAGTAAAATTTCTTTGCCTGAAAGCGCGCGCAGGTTTGCGGTTCTTGGCGATATGCTTGAATTGGGCAGTATTAGCGAGCAGGCTCATAGGCAAATCGGACAGCAAGTTGTGAAGTTAAAAATCAATAAATTAGTTGTAGTGGGAGAAAGAGCCAGGGATATTGCCCGCGGGGCTGAACAAGCCGGTATGTTAGCTGATCATATTTTTCATTTTGCGCAAGCCGAACAAGCCGGCAAATTTATTCAAAAAAGGATTAATGAAAGTGATTTGATTCTAATTAAAGGCTCGCAAGGCGTGAGAATGGAAAAAATCGTTAAAGAAATTATGGCAGAACCGTTAAGGGCCAAGGAATTATTAGTTAGGCAGGATGAACAATGGTTAAGTGAGAATTAAGTCCGCTCCGCCCACTGGCGGGCCAGCTGGCGGAGCGGACTGGCGGATTAAAATTAAGAAGTTTTCGTTTTGTTGCAATTTATTAAAATGTATTGCGGTGAGACAGGGAAAAGCGTTGCGGATTTTTGTCCCGACGCTTTTTTATTGAACATAATATTATGTTTTGCTATGATAAAAATATAAGTGTTAGCACTCTCTTGACAAGAGTGCTAAAAGTTGTATAATGGTATATATGGAAATAAATGGCAGGAAAAATTTTATTTTAAATACTATTATTAAGGAGCATATTAAAACCGGCGCGCCGGTTGGGTCAGAAGTTTTAGTTGACAAATACAAATTGGATATTTCGCCGGCAACTGCCAGAAATGAAATGACTGCCTTAGAAGATGAGGGTTATATAATTCAGCCGCATACTTCAGCCGGCCGTGTGCCGACTGAAGCGGCATATAATTTGTATCTGGAAAATTTGAATGGCAAAAAACTTGGTAAAGAAGATGCTAATGCGCTTAAAAAAGCATTAAAAAACAAGGACGAAGCAGGATTTAAGCAAGCAGCTAAGGAAATGGCTAAAATATCAAATAATGCCGTGTTTTGGGCGTTTCATAGGCATAATTTGTATTATACAGGAATATCTAATTTGTTAATACAACCAGAATTTGCCGGTAGTAATTCAATCTATGACATTTCAATAATTATTGATCGGCTTGATGAAATTATTAATGAAGTTTATAATGATGTTGAGTATAACATTAAAGTATTTATTGGTTCAGATAATCCGTTCGGCAATTTTTGTTCTACTGTTTTAATTAAATATAAACTTGGAGGAGATGTCGGCATATTTGGTATTTTAGGACCGATGAGAATGGATTATGAAAAGAATTTGGCGTTGGTGAAATTTGTTTGCGATAAAATAAAGTAAATATCCGCCAGCTGGCGGAACGAATAATGCGAATAGTAAATAATAAATATAATTAAATTTATGAGTGGAGAAAAAATTTCAGAAAACAGAATAAAGTATTCTAAAGTAGTTGTCGGCGTATTTATTTTTAATGATAAGTGTGAATTATTTTTAATGAAATCGCCAAAGTGGCAAAATCAATATGTCTGTCCGGGCGGAGCTATTGAATTAAACGAAACAATTAAAGACGCTGTTGAAAGAGAGGTTAAAGAAGAAACAAATATGGATATTGAAGACATTGAATTGTTGGCCGCTGTTGATGGCTTAGGTTTAGAAAAAGTTTATAGTAAACCGGAAAATCATTTAATTTTTTTAGATCATAGAGCAAAGGTTAAAAAAGCAGATAAAATAAAATTAAATAGCGAGGGTACGGAATATAAATGGCTGGAACCTCAAGAATGGCTTAAAAGGAAAGACATTGAAAAATATACTAAAAAGGTGATTAAAGAATATTTATTGAATGAAGAAAATTTTAAATATAAATATAAGCGCGCTTTGGCTGATTATCAGAATTTAATTAAGCAGACAGCCATGGAAAAACAGGAGTTTGCCAAATTTTCCAATGAGCAGATGTTTTTGGAAATATTGCCGGTTTATGATAATTTAAAATTGGCGTTAAAACATGCTGAAAAGGCGCAGGACAATACCGACGCCATAACAGAAGGCGTCAAATATGTGTTAAAGCAATTTAAGGATGCATTAAAGAATATGGGAGTTGAGGAGATTGAAACAGTTGGCAAAAAGTTTGATCATCATATTATGGAAGCAATTGAAGGCAAAGGCGAGAAGGTTATTAAGGAAGTGAGACAGGGGTATAAGTTAAATGGGAAAGTGATTGCGCCGGCGAAAGTAGTAGTGGCATAATTTTTAATTTTGAATTTTGAAATAATTTTGAATGATTTAATTTTGAAAAGCAGTAAGGAATAATTGTTAAATGTTTAAAAAATAAAAATTGTTTAGAAATTCAAAATTAGAATTTATTTCAAAATTCAAAATTTAAAATTCTAACATTATAATTAATTTCGTAGCTCGTTACGCGTTACGCGTTATGCGTTTCACGTTATGCGTTACGCAAAAAAGTATGTCACCATTAATAAAATGGACTCCATTCCTTGAACCATTTGAGGATATGGATAAAATGTTTTCTGAATTTGCGCCCGCTGTTAAGGGAATGGGCGAGTTTATGCCGTCGGTTGATGTTTATGAAGACAAAAATAATGTGGTTGTGGAAACACAGTTGGCTGGCGTTGATCCGGAAAAGGTTGATATTTCCATTAAAAATGATGTTTTAAACATTAAGGGTGAAAGCGAAAAAAAGAGCGAGGTTGAGGAAAAAAATTATTATCGCAAAGAAATCAGGCGTGGCAGTTTTTACAGAAGCGTGCCTTTGCCGGCCCATGTTATTGGCGAGAAAGCCAGCGCTAGCGCTGAAGATGGGGTGTTAAAGGTTGTGATTCCTAAAACTTCGGAAGCAAAGCCGAAAATGATTAAAATTAAGACTAAGAAGAAGTAAGAAGTAAGAAGTAAAAATAATAATTAATTTTTCTGTTTGACTTTTAAACTTTGCTGGCTAAAGCCAGCGTAACCCTGACCTAAAGGTCGGTGGAAAAAAGTGTGGCAGAAAACAAATAAAAAATATGTCAAAAATATTAGGAATTGATTTAGGCACAACTAATTGCGCCATGGCTATTATTGAAGGAGGAAAGCCAAAAATTTTAGAAAACGCCGAAGGCGCCAGGACTACTCCGTCTGTAGTCGCTATTTCAAAAAATGGCGAAAGATTAGTCGGGCAAACAGCTAAACGGCAGGCCGTAACTAATCCTGAAAACACGGTTTATGCGGTCAAAAGATTGATTGGGCGCAAGTTTAGCGAGGAAGAAGTGCAAAATGATACTAAAACAGCGTCTTTTAAAATCGTGCAGGCAAGAGAAGGCGTGAAAATAAAAATGAATGATAAGGAACATACGCCGCAGGAAATTTCAGCCATGATTTTGAGTAAATTAAAAGTTGACGCTGAAGCAAAATTGGGAGAGAAAATTACAGAAGCCGTGATTACGGTGCCGGCTTATTTTAATGATTCGCAAAGACAGGCGACCAAAGACGCTGGCCAAATTGCCGGGCTGGAAGTGAAGAGAATTATAAATGAGCCAACAGCCGCGGCTTTGGCTTATGGCTTTGAAAAGAAAAAAGGCCAGCAAATCGCGGTATATGATTTAGGCGGCGGCACTTTTGATATTTCTATTTTAGATGTGAGCGAAGACACAGTTGAAGTAAAATCAACTAATGGCGATACTCATTTAGGCGGCGAGGATTTTGACCAGCGTATTATAAAATGGATTATTGATGAATTTAAAAAAGACCAAGGTATTGATTTATCTAATGACACTTTGGCTTTGCAAAGGATTAAGGAAGCCGCGGAAAAAGCCAAAATTGAACTGTCAACTACTACGGAAACGGAAATTAACCAGCCATTTATTACAACTGACGCGCAAGGGCCTAAGCATTTGGTTATGAAAATGACTCGAGCCAAGCTTGAAGAGCTGATTATTGATTTAGTGGACAAAACAATAGAGCCGTGCAAGGCGGCTTTAAAAGACGCTGGTTTAGAAACCAAAGATATTGAAGAAGTTATTATGGTAGGCGGCATGACTCGTATGCCTATAGTGCAAAGCAAGGTTAAGGAATTTTTCAATAAAGAGCCGCATCTGGGTGTTAATCCGGATGAAGTGGTGGCAATTGGCGCGGCAGTTCAAGCAGGGGTTCTTGGAGGCGAAGTAAAAGATGTTTTATTGTTAGATGTAACGCCTTTAACATTGGGCATTGAAACTTTGGGCGGGGTGGCTACTCCGTTGATTGATCGCAATACCACTATCCCTACTTCCAAATCGCAAATTTTTTCAACAGCGGCTGAAGGCCAAACAACAGTGGAAATTCATGTTTTGCAAGGGGAGCGGCCTATGGCGTCTGACAATAAAACTTTAGGCAGGTTTATTTTAGACGGCATTCCTACTGCTCCTCGCGGCGTGCCGCAGATTGAAGTTAAATTTGACATTGACGCCAACGGCATCCTTAATGTGGGCGCCAAAGACAAGGCAACTCAAAAAGAGCAGAAAATTACCATTACAGCTTCTTCCGGTTTAGCTAAAGAAGAAGTGGAAAAAATGAAAAAAGAAGCGGAAATGCACGCCGATGAAGATAAAAAGAAAAAAGAGCAGATTGAAATGAAAAATCAGGCTGACGCTGTTGTTTTCCAGACTGAAAAATTAATTAAGGAATCCGGTGATAAAATGAAGCCGGAAGATAAGAAAGAGTTGGAAGAAAAATTAGAAGCCCTGAAAAAAGTCAAAGACAGTGATCAATATGATGAGATGAAAAAGAAAATGGAAGAAATGAATGCGGTGGCGCAAAGAATTGGCGCGGCAATGTATCAGTCGCAGGCAGGACAAGCTGGAGAGCAGAAAGAAAAAAAAGATGATAAATCCTCTTCTAATAAAAACACGAAAGAAAAGGATGATAAAGGGCCTATTGAAGGAGAGTTTGAGGAAGGTAAGAATAAGTGATCAGAAAACAGAAAATAGAAAAAAGTGTATTTATAGGTTGTCTTTCTGGATTTTTATAGAGGGGCAACTGACTAAGTTCATTTTAATTTAAAACAAAGAGAGAAGAATGCCGAATTATATGTCGGCATAATGGCAATGGCAGTCGCATTTATATGTTTAGTTTCGGCAATTTTTTTGTCGGCATATATTTTTGGTTGCGAAAAAGTCGCGGATGTGTTGGAAAATCCAATGATATTGACATAAAAAAAGAAAGGAGGAGAAAATGCCAATCATTAAATGTAACACAAAAGAGATGGATGAGTTTTTGAAGACTTGTGGCATCAATAGTGATGCCGATGAAGCTAAATCGCTTGAAGAAATTTTTGGGCTTAAGATTAGAAATTCTATCTTAGGCAATCTGCAAGAAATTTTTATTCTTGTGGATAATAGTGAAAATGTTCCCAGAGTGGAAGCCCTGAAGGACGCTGTTTCGGGAGAGGATGCATCCTGGCTATAAGGAAATTTAGGGCGGAAAAGTAGATTTCTTTCCGACCTCTTAAATTAATTAGGAGTTTAAATATTTTATAGATTCCTGCTTTCGCAGGAATGACAAAAGAAAAAATATGACAAATCAAAAACCACAAAGCGCGCCTGCCAACAGGCAGGAAATAAAAATAGCAGATAATATTCCGGGAGCGGAATACGCTAACGCGATGCAGGTTAACCATAATAAGGATGAATTTCAGATGATGTTTTTAAATATTATGGGAGCAAGCGGCCGCGTAACCGGCAAGATTTTAACCAGCCCGGGTCATTATAAAAGAATGATTGCGGCAATGACTGAAAATTTAAAAAAGTACGAGGATCAGTTTGGCCAAGT
Organism: Patescibacteria group bacterium; assembly: GCA_034723335.1. Taxonomy (GTDB): domain Bacteria; phylum Patescibacteriota; class Patescibacteriia; order Patescibacteriales; family VMTK01; genus DAOWHZ01. Next base: position 5,113 of record JAYEOU010000060.1, on the reverse strand, counting down.
GGAAGAAGCAAAGGAGTTGGATAAAGAGATTGGGTTTAAGGGATAACATCACATAACATGAAACACATAACATGTAACAAATGTTATATGTTATGTGTTTAATGTTTTATATTTCATGAGTAAAGACTATTACAACATCCTTGGCGTGAACAAAAACGCCAGCCAGGATGATATAAAAAAAGCATTTCGCAAAAAAGCGCATCAGTGCCATCCCGATAAAGCAGGCGGAAATGAAGCTAAATTTAAGGAAATCAATGAAGCTTATCAGATTTTAGGCGATACTAAAAAACGGGCCCAATATGATCAGTTTGGCTCGGCTTTTGAACATGCTCAAGCTGGAGGCGGATTTTCCGGATTTGATGGATTTAGGGATTTTTCCGGTTTTGCCAATGGTTTTTCCACTCAAGGCGGACAAGCCTCCGGCTGGAATATTAATGAGGATGATTTAGGGGATATTTTTAGCGGCATTGGCGATGCGTTTGGTTTTGGCATGGGCGGAAGAAAGCCAAGAGCCATGCAAGGCAGTGATATTCAGGTTCTATTAACCATAGAATTTAATGAAGCTGTTTTCGGCGCGGAAAAAGAAATTAGTTTGCGCAAGACTGTTAAATGCGATAGATGCAAGGGCAATATGGCTGAACCGGGCAGTAAGATTGAAACCTGTAAAGTTTGCGGGGGTTCAGGCCGTGTAACTCGCGCGCATCGAACAATATTAGGCAGTATGCAAGTGCAAACAATTTGTGAAAGTTGCGCCGGTAAAGGTAAAATTTATACAAAAAAATGTTCAAAATGTTTTGGCGCCGGCATTATACAGGAATCAGTTAAATTAAATATTAAAATACCTGCCGGCATTGATAATGGTGAAACCATTCGTTTAAGCGGCCAGGGCGAGGCAGGTGAAAATGGCGCTCCATCTGGAGATTTATATTTGGAAGTTAGAGTTAATCCGGATCCAAGATTTAAGCGCGAGGGTTATGACATAATATCTAAAGCGGAAATTAATTTTACACAAGCTGCTCTGAGCGATAAAATAGACATTATGACAGTTGATGGACATGTAAAACTAAAAATACCTGAAGGAACGCAGTCAGGCAAAGTGTTTCGTTTGCGCGGCAAAGGCGTGCCACATTTGCGCGGCAGAGGAAGGGGAGATCAGTTGGTGGAGGTGGTTGTGAAAACCCCGACTAGTTTAAACAGGAAACAGAAAAAGATGTTGGAAGAGTTGAATATATAATTGCGCAACTTGTAATGCATTGCGCGAAAATTAACCATTGAGCATTACTGTAAATTACAAAAAAGATATTTTGTAATTCAAAATCATTAACCATTTTCGTTTTTTGTTATTTTGTGTTATAATTATTTTAAAGGTGGACTTAATATTTAATACTTTTTTAGAAATTAATCTAAAGCTGTCTTGAAATAAAATTTGCTTAATCATTAGACTGAGCTCACGACGAAGTCTGCTTAATCTGTGGATTGTTTAACATTAGCCGCTGATTAAGCAGATTAAGCAGATAATTTTAAAACAGCCGAAAAATTATGTTCAAAAAATTAATTTTTTCAACGCTGACTTTGGCAATGATTTTGTCAACAGTGTTAATTATCCCGCCTGTTATTGCTGTGAATAACACGCAAGCGCAAGTCTGCGGTATGGACGGCAATAATTATGCATCCGCAGACGCGGCCGAAACTGCCGGAGTAGATGTTTCTTATGAATTTGCCTGCGTTAATCCAACTAGTGAAACTGATCTGTATGAGTCAACCAGTGATATTAATTTTGCCGGTATGTTGGTTGAAATTGGCTCAACAGACACACCAACTACTATTATTATTCGCCCGAATAATGGAGGCGCAGATTACACGGTGAATGTAACTAATGATACTGTTTTAGGCCAACGGCGTGATCAGGCGACCTTACTATCCGACTGGATTCCTGGTGATCAAGTTAGAGTAATTGGCAAGAAAAATAAAAACACAGAAACAATTGATTCTACAATCGCGGTTAATCTTTCAATTGTTATAAATGCAAACAGCGCAGCTAATGGCTGGATTACTTCCATTGATAAAGAAAGAAATAATATTACTTATCAATGGATGAATAAAGAGCATATATTCTCTTATGATGATAATACTCGTTTTGTAGCCGGATCAAAAAATCCAGCTACAGTTGATGATTTAAAAGTTAATGATCGGATTCGCGGACGGTCTTTATTGCGAACTAATCAAAAACCTTTGGCAAAAATTGTAGTGGTTTTGCGAAGAGGACCGGATTTGTTTATGAAAATTAGAACATTCAGGCCAAATGTAAGATTAGTAAGATTAGATAGCACAATAACACCAACTACAATTCAAGTAAAGATTGACAAAACTCCGGGTCTGCGCGCCAATGATGTTAATAATCTAATCGGCGCAGAAGGCGCATTGGTTACTGTAAATATTACAGAAAATACAAAGATTGTGCGAAAGTATTTTGGTCGTACAAAAATGGAAGAATTTTCAGTAGGAGACAGGTTGCATATTGTTGGCAGAGTTAATGACGACGGCACGGTTGACGCTAAATTAATTAAAAATAATTCAATTTGGAAGACTTCAACTCAAGGGCATGCAGGTACTGTAACTAGAGTTAATAATGATGGAAATTATTTAATGGTTAATTGGACTCCAATAAAATATTTAACTAACAAAAAATTAAAAGAAAAATTAGCCGAAAAAGATAATGCGGTAACAGCGCAAATAGTTAATACAAGCGATGGTAACGCGGGAAATGTTACAACTGTAGATGACAATATAATCAAAAAACAAGTTTTATCAAATAGATTAAAGCAACGCATAAAACAAGTTGCGATTAAGAATGTCGGAAAATTTATTAGAAATGTTAAATATAAAAAAGTAAAGATTAAACGTATTAAGCATAATGATGTTAAAATGAATGATTTAATTGTTAGGCAACCAGTGAAAAAAATAAGAGTTGATATTACTAATAGTACTCAAATTGTAGTAGGAACTAATAGTAATGCGACTATTTCTGATATTCAAATTGGCGACAAAGTCCGTATCCGCGGGACAAAACATGCTAAATTACCAATCGTAATAGCAGAAACTGTTGTAGTGGTTAATTCATTGCCTGAGATTGAAGAGCCATTAGATACTTCCCTTGATGATGTTAACGAAGTAGTTAGTGAGATTGTAACTAATGATAGTGAGAATGCTTTAACAGGGGATACTACGACTAATACTGAAGAGGAGGTTACGGATGACGGCATGCCAAATAATGCCGCTTCTGGCGTTGAATCCAGCAACGGCAGTTCAAATACAGGCGCAGATGACACAAATTCAGGTTCGGCAAACTAATATATAATTATAGGATTAATAGTAAATATGTGATGCTAAAAAAAGCGGGCAATTATTTGCCTGCTTTTTGATATTGATTATTTTGATTATTTTTGTTAATATTAGTTTTGTATGCAGACATATTATATTATCATAATTGGCTGCCATTCGCCTATGTACCGATTGTTCGGGGCTTCGGCGATGTAAGGAATGAATAAAAAATATGGGAAATAAAACATACAACATAATAACTATTGGATGTCAAATGAATAAAAGTGATAGTGAAAGAGTGGCTGGTTATTTGGAAAATTTAGGCTATAAATGGTCTAATAATAAATATCAGGCGGATTTGGTTGTGGTTAACACATGCGGGGTAAGACAATCAGCAGAAGATAGAGTTTATGGTATTATTCCAAGGATTAAAAAACAAAATTCAAAAGTGAAAATTATTTTAACCGGCTGTTTGTCCGAGCGGAAAGATGTACAAAAACGGTTAAGAGATAAAGTTGATATTTGGTTGCCCATTACGCAAATTTCTAATTTTCAATTTCTAATTTCTAATAAAATCTCAAATCCTAAATCCCAAATTCCAAATTATTTAGAATTAAAACCAAAATACCAATCAAAATTTAGCGCGTTTGTGCCGATTGGCAATGGGTGTGATAATTTTTGCACATATTGCGTGGTGCCGAATGCTCGGGGCAGGGAAATATATCGGCCAGTGAATGAGATTATTGATGAGGCTAGGGAATTAGTTGAGCGTGGTTATAAAGAAATAATATTAATAGCGCAGAATGTTAATAGTTATAATTCGCCATTTACGCCAAAAAACGCCAATCCGCCAGCTGGCGGACGCCAAAAAATTAATTTTGCAAGTTTATTAAAATTAATAAATAACATTCCAGGTAATTTTTGGATCAGGTTTGCTACCAGTCATCCTAAGGATATGAGCGGTGAGTTGATTAAAACAATCGCGGAATGCGATAAAATTTGCAGACATATTCATTTGCCGGCGCAGGCGGGGGATAATGAAATTTTAAAAAAAATGAATCGCGGTTATACCGTTGAGCATTATAAAAAGCTAATCAAAAGAATAAGGCAAGCTATGCCAAATGCATCAATAACAACGGATATTATTGTTGGTTTTCCAGGAGAAACAAAGAGGCAGTTTAATAGGACTGTAAAATTATTTAAGGAAATGAAATTTGATATGGCGTATATCGCGCAGTACAGTTCGCGGCCCGGGACTGCGGCTGAAAAGTTAGATGATGATGCGCCAAAAGAAGAAAAGAAAAGGAGGGAGCGGGAGTTGATGGTTGTATTACGAAAGACTGCGCTGGAGAATAATAAAAAATATATTGGCAAGGCGGTTGATGTTTTAGTTGAAGGTAAAAATAAAAAAGGGGAGTGGTATGGGAAGACAAGAACATCAAAGAATGTCAAAATTAAAATACAGACGCATTGCGATGCGTCTGTACAAGGCAAAAAAGATTTAGTTGGCGAATTTGTAAAAGTTAAAATAAATAGAGCGCGGGATTTTGGGCTGAAGGGGGAAGTCGCATAACGCATCGCAATATGTTAATAAAGAAAAAAAATAAAATAATCGTAATATTAGGCCCAACTTCCAGTGGCAAAACAAGTTTGGCTGTTAAGTTGGCTTATAAATTTAATGGCGAAATTGTGTCTGCTGACAGCAGGCAGGTTTATCGCGGGATGGATGTTGGGACGGGCAAAGATTTGGATGAATATTTAGTTAAAGACGTGGGGCCCCCCCTACGTTGTG
>JAYEOU010000059.1:0-3404 GCA_034723335.1 Patescibacteria group bacterium | reverse complement strand
GGTTTTGGTAAATTTAGCCATTTTTTTTACTATTTGGCAATTTAGTAAAACCGGCCTTGCTGTTAAAAAATTATCCAATAAGACAGATAATATCAATAAAGATTGGCGGCTATGCTTAAGCGGCATGATTTTGCCAAGCATGATGTCAACAGCAGTTGCGGTTTATACCATTTTATTAAGCAATAGATTTATTATTCAGCTATTATTTATATTAAATATTATTTTATTATATTTTTATTTGCGTTGTATTTATTATTATTTAGCGAGGCCGGCCGCTTATAAGCAATTTAGTATTGAAAACATTTCTTCTTACTGTAATTTTTTAATCTTTTTTTTGGTTGCCGCCGCTGTTTATGGAATGCAGTCATTCTTAAATATTCAAATTTGGCTGTTAATGATTATTATATTAGTTACAGCCGGATTAATTGTTTATCAAATTTTGTGGGCGAATAAAATAGAGTTAAGCAAAGGGATAATTTATATTTTAATAAGCTGTTTAATTTTAGCTGAATTATCATGGTCAATTTCTTTCCTGCCGCTTAATCATTATGTTGCCGGTTTAACTTTAGCGCTTTGTTATTATATGTTAATAGGGTTAATCAGATATTATTTGTTAGATGCGTTAAATGGCAGAAGAATTAAACTTTATTTATGCGTTGGTTTTATTGGTTTATTTATTGTTTTAGTTACGGCCAGGTGGATGTGATTTAGAATTACGAATTACGAATAAATTAGAATTAAGAATCAAGAATTAAGAATTAAGGGCTTAAAATTTGTAATTCTTTAAATATAAACCCTTAATTCGTAATTCTTAATTCTATAATTATAATTCAAAAATAATGGGAAAAGCAAATAAACAAGAAAACAGAAAAAACGGCATTATGCTGATAATAATATTGGCTGTAACTTTCGGCATGGCTAGCGGAATAGTGGGGGAGCTGGTTGCCAGAAGTTATTTGTCGGATTATAATACTCCCTTTTTTGGCGAGATTAATTTTTCTAATGAAAATTATGGCGGCGCGGCCTTAATTATTAGGGATGCTAAAAAAGTTATTGTTGAACAAGATACCAAAATTGTTGAAACGATTAATTCCGCGAATAATAGCTTAGTAGGGATATTTAAAAAACAAAAAATTGTTTTACCAAGCCAAGGTAAACATAATTCCGCAACAGGCGATGAGTTTAATATAAATAATTATTATCAAATCAACCAAGAAACCGGGCATGGTTTTATTATTACAAGCGACGGCTGGATTATAACGGCCGCCAATATAGATGTTTTAGATGATTATGTTATAATTACCAAGGATAAAAAAATTTATAATATTAATAAAATAGTTAGAGACAGCTTAACAATGTTTCATTTTTTGCATATAGCGGCTAATGATTTGCCGGTAAAAAAGTTTATTCCAGTTAATGAAATTAGCAACGGACAATTAGTATTAGCCGTCAATTGGAATGGACAAAGTTGGTCAAGCAGAATTTCGGATATGCGGAGCGCAAAGCGCAGCTTGGTTAATTCCAGCGATATTTTTTTTAGCCGGCTTAATTTAGTTAATAATCCGCCCAAGGAATTTAATGGATCAGTTTTATTTAATTTATCTGGCGATGTTATCGGCTTAATTAATGATCAGGGCGAAATTAAATTGATTTATTGTTTTACTTCAGCGGTTAAAAGCCTGTTGAAATATGAAGAAGTGCGGCGAGCCAGCCTGGGCGTTAACTATATTGATCTATCTCAATTGGTTAAAGCTGGCGCAACGGATTTATTGCGCAATGGATATGATAAAGGCGCGATTATATATCAGGATAATAAGGGGATAGCGGTAGTTAAAAATTCCGCCGCTGATTTAGCAGGGCTTAAAGAAGGCGATATTATTATTTCAGCGGATAATATAGAAATTAATAAAGGCAATAATTTAACGGATGTTATTCAGCAGTTTATAGCAGGCGATAAAGTTAGAATTATTTATTGGCGCAACGGTGAAAAAGGGGAAGTTGAGGTGGAATTGGGGGAAGTAAGAATTAAGAAGTAAGAATTAAGAAGTAAGAATTAAGAATAACAATCTTTAATGGGTTGTTTTTTATTTTTTAAAATTATGGTATAATATTGATATGACAATAAAATCAATCAGACAAATCAGAATCAAGAATTTAAGCGGCAGAAAAGTGTTTTTGCGTGTTGATTTTAATATTCCAATAGAAAATGGAAAAATTAAAGATGATTATAAAATAATTGCTTGTTTGCCTACTATTCGTTTTTTATTAAGACATAGATGCAAAGTAATTATTGCAACTCATTTGGGGCGGCCGTTATCACGCAACACGCAACGCGCGACACATAACATAAAAAATTTTTCCATTAAGCCAATAGCGGCGCGTTTAAGCAAATTACTGGGGAAAAAAGTTAAGTTTGTTGATGATTGCGTTGGATTTAAGGTGGGTACTGAAGCCAGTAAATTAAAAGAAGGGCAGATTTTAATGTTGGAAAATTTACGTTTTAATAAGGGCGAAAAAAATAACAGTAAAAAATTTGCCAAAGAATTAGCGAGTTTGGCTGATATTTATATTAATAATGCTTTCGCGGCAAGCCACAGGAATCATGCTTCGGTTAGCGCGATTAAAAAATATTTGACTTCATACGCAGGCATATTATTAGAGCAGGAGCTTATTCATTTAAATAAAATATTAAAACCGAATAAGCCGTTAATTTTAGTAATCGGAGGAGTTAAAATTGCCACCAAAATTAAATTAATAAAAAAATTATACAAGCGAACCAGCCGCATTTTAATTGGCGGCGCTTTGGCGAATATTTTTTTTGCGGCGCATAAATTAGAAGTCGGCAAATCAATAGTAGATAAGCAAAGTATCAAGTTTGCCAAGAATTTTAAGTATAAAAATATTATTTTGCCAATAGATGTGATAGTGAGTGATAAAAAAGATGGCACTGGCAAGGCAATAGTGAAAAATGTTTATACTGTTAAGAAAAATGAAATTATTTTAGATATCGGGCCGCAAACTGTGAGATTATATAATAGTTTTATTAAACAAGCTAAAACCATAATTTGGAACGGGCCAATGGGAATGTTTGAACAAGAGCGTTTTAAGTACGGTACTTTATCAATCGCTCGGTCAGTAGCTGCCAGATCCACTGGCCATGCTTTTGGCCTGGTTGGCGGCGGAGAAACAGCAGAGGCTCTAAAGATGACCAAAATGTTTGATTATGTTGATTGGGTGTCAACCAGCGGCGGAGCAATGCTGGCTTATTTGGCAGGCGATAGGATGCCGGGGCTCACAGGACTGATTAAGTAAGAAGTTAGAATATATAAATTTTGAATTTTGAATTTTGAAATAATTTTTAATGATTTAATTTTGAAACATTAAATTTTGCAATATTATGTGAA
>JAYEOU010000058.1:0-17516 GCA_034723335.1 Patescibacteria group bacterium | reverse complement strand
GTTATCCAACGGGGTAAAAATTTTCAAATTTTGAGTTATAATTTTTCAAACAATTTTTGAGGTTTAGCCTAAGCTAAGCTAAAAAAATTTTTGGAAAATTTGACCAAAATTTGGAAATTGCAGTAAACAATAATTACGCGACAAGTCTATTATAATATTAACCGTTGCGCGTCCCAATGGGATTCCTCCGGGATTAAGCGAAAAAATATGGCCAAAAAAATTAATTATCAAAATTTAGAAAAAAAATTAAAATTTGAGAGAAGAAATTGCTGGGAAGTGTGGAGCGGCAATAAAACAAAGAAAGCTTTCGCGTTTTGCGAGGATTATAAAAAATTTTTAGATCAGGCTAAGACAGAGCGGGAAGCCGTGCGAGCCGGGATTAAAATTGCCCAAAAAAATGGCTTTAAAGAAATTGGACAATGCAAAACATTGAAAGCCGGGGACAAAGTGTACGCGGTTAATCGGGATAAAAATTTGATTCTAACTGTTGTTGGCAAAAAATTATTAGGCAATGGCTTTAAGCTGATAATGTCCCATATTGATTCGCCGCGGCTGGATTTAAAAGTTCAGCCATTGTACGAAGATGAAAATTTGGCTTTTTTAAAAACACATTATTACGGCGGCATAAAAAAATATCATTGGCCAACAATTCCTTTGGCTTTGCATGGCGCGATTGTTTTGGAAAATGGCAAAAAAGCGGATATTAAAATCGGAGAAGATGATAATGATCCCATTTTTATGATTACTGATTTACTGCCGCATTTGGCTAAAAAGCAGTTAAAGAAACCACTAGAAGAAGCTATTGCTGGCGAGGAATTAAATATCTTAGTCGGCTCAGTTCCAGTTGCTGACAAAGAGATTAAGGAAAAAGTTAAGCTGGCGATTTTAAAACATATTAATAAAACATACGGTATGGCTGAAGAAGATTTTGTCAGCGCTGATATTCAAGCCGTGCCAGCGGCTTGCTCTCGGGATATTGGCTTTGATCGGTCAATGATTGCCGGTTATGGGCAGGATGACAAAGTTTGCGCTTATCCATCTTTGTCCGCTATTTGCGATGTTAAGCTTTCAGATAAAACCCAGATTTGCCTTTGGATTGATCGAGAGGAAATTGGCTCTGAAGGAGCTACCGGCGCGCAATCAATTTTTTTTGAAAATTTTATTGCCCGGATTTTGGAGTTGTCCGGCAGTGACAGCAACATTAAAAATGTTTACCAGGTGTTTAGCAAAAGCCAGGCATTGTCCAGCGATGTGACAGCTGCAATAGATCCTGATTATAAAGAGGTTTCTGATCCACGCAACTCGGCTAAATTGGGTTATGGCGTAGCTGTTGAAAAATATACAGGGCATCGCGGCAAGTCAGGCGCCAGCGAAGCCAGCGCCGAGTACGCGCAAAAGATTAGAAAAATTTTAAATAACAATAAAATAATTTGGCAAACTGACGAATTAGGGAAAATTGACGAGGGCGGGGGCGGCACCATTGCTATGTTTATGGCTAAAAGAAATATTGATATTATTGATATGGGTGTGGCTTTGTTTAATATGCACGCGCCGTTAGAGATCGCTTCTAAAGCGGATATTTATTGTTCGTTTTTGGCTTATAAGGCGTTTTTTAAAGAATAATGCGAATCTGCGATCCGCCAGCCCCGCTGCTCGCGAGCGGCGGGGCCAGCTGGCGGAGCGAATTACGCAAGTCAGTATATAACAAAAGAATTTAAAAAGATAGAGCTGTTAGCGCCGGCGGGATTGCCCGTCAAAACCGGATTATAAACAAGGCAATGGTAAAAAAGTTGCTTAATTATGAAAAAATATAATAAAAATATTGAGCTGTTAGCGCCGGCGGGAAATTTGGAAAAAATGAAAACCGCTTTTGCTTTTGGCGCTGACGCGGCTTATGTTGGCATACCTGATTTTTCATTGCGTGTGAGGATTAATAATTTTACAATAGCTGGAATCAAGCAAGCCGTAAAATATGCTCATAAAAGAGGAAAAAAAATTTATGTAACAGCAAATATTTTCGCGCATAATAAGCATATTGCTAAATTGCCGGCGCATATTAAAAAATTAAAAGAGATTAATGTTGACGGCATATTTATTTCCGACCCGGCGGTTTTGCGGATAATTAAAAAAATATGGCCAAAAGCCAAAATTATTTTAAGCACGCAGGCAAACTGCGCGAATTGGCAAGCCGCCAAATTTTGGCATGAGCAAGGCGTATCCCGCATTATTTTATCAAGGGAATTAAGTATTAAAGAAATAGCTGAAATTCATAAAAAAGTTCCGAAATTAGAATTGGAATGTTTTGTCCATGGGGCATTGTGCATGGCTTATTCAGGCAGATGTTTTTTATCAAAGTTTTTTAGCAATCGTGACGCTAATTTGGGCGATTGTATTCAGCCATGCCGCTGGGCGTATAAAGTTGCCACCGCCACGGCGGGATCCCGCAGAGGCGGGAAAAGTGAAGAGTTGAAAGTGAAGAGTGATAAAAATTATTTTATAACACCCGAAGGCAGAGATGAATTATTAGAATTAGTTGAGGAGAAGCACGGGAGCTATATTTTGAATTCACAAGATTTGTGCTTAATTAAAAGGCTGGATGAATTAAAAAAAGCCGGAGTGAACGCGTTTAAAATTGAAGGCAGGGCAAAAAGCGTTTATTATATAGCTAATGTTGTCGGGGCTTATAGCTATGCGATACAAAGAACCAAAAAAATAACAAAAAAAGAATTAAATTTTTTACATAAAGAACTGGAAGAGAAATTATATAATCGCGGATATACAGAAGGTTTTATGTTTGGCAATGGCAAGATGGCGCAGAATATTAAAAAATCCCACAAGAAATGTAAATGGGAGTTTTGCGGAACTGTGTATAATGCGAATCCGCGAATTAATGCAACCACCTTCGCTGAAGCTACGGAGGTTAAAAATGCCGCAAATTCGAATAATGCGAATGATAAATATAATATTTTTATTAAAGTGCATAATAGTTTAAGAGTTGGCGATGAGGCGGAGATTGTTATGCCAAAGTATGATATAATAAAGATGAGAATTAAAAATATGACTGACAGTGAAACAGGCGAGACGTTGGAGCAAGCGCATGGAGGGCAGGGGAGAATAGTAATCATTGAAAGCAACCGTGAAATACCTCAATATAGTGTAATAAGATGTAAGGTTATTAAAATTAGCAATCTATGATTTCTTATTTAAACGGTAAAATTTTAAACAAAAGCCAAAATTATATTATAATTAAAGCAGGCGATGTCGGTTATCAGGTATTTGTTAATCCTGTGATATTTGCTGATTTGGAAATCGGGCAGGATATAGAGATTTACATTCATCAATATGTGCGCGAGGATGCTTTGGATCTTTATGGCTTTAAATCAATGGAAGAATTGGATATGTTCGAATTATTAATATCCATATCTGGAATTGGGCCTAAATCCGCCTTAGGCGTATTGGCTATTGCCAGCGTGGCCGATATTAAAGAATCAATTTCTCGCGGCGATTCTGCTTTATTAACCAAAGTGTCTGGTATTGGCAGAAAAACAGCGGGAAGGGTTGTTTTAGAGTTAAGGGAAAAGATTGGAAATTTGTCCCGATATGCATCGGGAGAAAACGGAACTTTAAAATCTGGAACGGGAAGCGCGAGCGGCGATGAAATAGACGCGTTAATGGCTTTGGGTTATTCCATGCCACAGGCGCGAGACGCTTTGCGGGCTGTTGATTCTAAAATTAAAGACAGTGGGGAAAGGATTAAGCAGGCGTTGAAGGGGATGTGATAATTTTAATATTTGTCAATCTTACTGTTTATTAGTTTCAGGAATTAAATAAATTTAAGCATTACCCGTTTACTCCTTTTTGTCATTCCAACACCTCTTTGTCATCCTCCAGCTTGACTGGAGGATCCAGGGGTGAGCCGTAGGAATGTGGTGCTAATAATAAACATTTATAGCAAATATTTCTACTGCTCACTCCTGGATTCCCGCTTTCGCGGGAATGACAAAAAGGATGATAATATTGCGCAAACGCGTAATGCCTGAAATTAATAAACTAATAAATTCAATTATATGCAAATTATCAACATTGACAACAAAGAACAGCTTAATAATTTTGTCGGCGCGCAAAAGCATAGCCAGTTTTTGCAGGCATGGCAATGGGGAGAATTTCATAAAGTTGTAAGCCGCAAGGTATTCAGGCTGGGCGTTGAAGATAATGGTAAATTGGTTGCGGCGGCAACTGTGATTAAGAAAATATTGCCAATGGGAAAGTTTTATTTTTATTGCCCTAGAGGCCCTGTCGGGCAGAAAACAGAAAACCACCGCCTCGGCGGGGCAGGCAGAAAACAGAAAACAGAAATTATTGAATTGTTGTTTAATAAAATTAAAGATTTAACGAAAGAAGAAGCTGTTATGTTTTTTAGATTTGACCCAGCATTTGAATTGCCGGAGACTGATTTGCAGATTAAGCAAACTCTTGATGTTCAGCCGAGCAAAACATTGATTTTAAATTTAAAAAAAATCGAACAAGATTTGCTTAGCGCAATGCATCAAAAAACCAGATACAATATAAAGCTGGCTGAAAAAAAAGGCGTTAAAATTGTAGAGGCGCAAAATTTTGCGTCTGATTTTGATAAATTTTGGCAGTTAATGGGTGAAACCAGCGACCGCGATAGTTTTCGCACTCATGGCATTAATTATTACAAAGAAATGTTAAAGCTTGGCGGCGATTTTATTAAATTATTTTTTGCGGAGTATAAAAATAAAACAATCGGCGCTGTTATAATTTCTTTTTTTGGCGATACGGCAACTTATATGCATGGCGCGTCTGCGAATGAACACCGCGAGGCAATGGCTCCGCATTTATTGCAATGGCATTGTATAAAGCTGGCAAAAGATCAAGGCTATAAATATTACGATTTTTACGGTATTGACGAGAAAAAATGGCCCGGAGTAACAAGATTTAAAAAAGGTTTTTGTGTTTATGCAGATAAACTCCACAGCCCTGACGGGACTATGGAGCCGTCTGTTGGGCAAGCCGGCAAAACAGTAAATTACCCCGGGACTTTTGATTTAATTTTCAACAAAAATTGGTATAATGTTTATAAGATGGTAAGGAAAGTCCGTAGGACATTTTAAATTTCTAATTTCTAATTCACCTAATTTCTAATCCGCCAGCTGGCGGATTAGAAATTAGAAATTAGAAATTTTTTATATGGATAAATTGCTCAATAGAATAAAACGAATTATCCCAAAAAGAATTTTTAAATTTTTTCAGCCGGCCTATCATTTTTTGTTAAGCTGGTTTTCTGCTTTGATTTATAGCCGGCCTAGTGAAAAATTGATCGTGATTGGAGTTACAGGCACAACCGGCAAAACTACCAGTGTTTATTTAATTGCTAAGATGTTGGAAAGCGCGGGATATAAAGTTGGCTATACTTCAACAGCTATGTTTAGCGATGGAGAAAAAGAATGGCTGAATGATAAGAAAATGACAATGATTGGCAGATTTTTTACCCAGAAGATTTTACGGCAGATGGTTTGCAATAAATGCCAATATGCTATTATTGAAACAACATCTGAAGGAATTGCGCAATATCGCCATTATTTTATTAATTATGATATTTTAGTTTTTACGGGGCTTTATAAAGAGCATATTGATTCACATGGCAGTTTTGAAAATTATAAACAGACGAAAGGAAAACTGTTTGCTTATTTAAAAAATTGCAAAACAAAATATGTTGATGATAAAAAATATGTTTGTAAATCAGACACTGGCATTAAAAAAATTGATTTAAATAGAGTAAAAAAAGTTATTATAGCCAATGGCGATGATGAGCATGCTGATTATTTTTTAGGGTTTAAAGCAGAAGAGAAAATGAAGGTAGAAGTTAAAAGTGAGAAGTTAGAAGTGATAAATAAAAAAAGCAAGGAGTATTCTGATGTTAAAAAAGTGATTGCTTTGAATGTGGATGTTGATAGCAGTGGTACGAGTTTTGTTGTGAATGGCGTGAAAATCAATTTGCGGCTGTTGGGAGAATTTAATATTGCTAATGCTATGACTGCGGTTTGTCTTGGTTTATCGCAGGGATTGGAAATGGAGCAGATTAAGAAAGGCTTGGGAAATATTAAGGGTGTGGCTGGCAGGTTTGAGAGAATTGATAGCGGGCAGAATTTTATCGTAATAGTTGATTATGCTTTTGAGCCAAGGGCGGTCGCCAAGCTGTATGAGACGGTAAAGTTGATACCGCATAAAAAAGTGATCCATGTTTTGGGTTCTACTGGCGGAGGGCGTGATGTTGTTAGAAGGCCAAAACTCGGTAAGCTGGCCGGAGAAAAAGCAGATTATGTTATTATAACAAATGAAGATCCGTATGATGATGATCCGCGGATTATTATTGACCAGGTGGCTGTTGGCGCTGAACATGTTGGGAAAAAAATTGGTGATAATTTGTTTAAAATATTGGATCGCAGGGAGGCGATCAGAAAAGCTTTGTTTTTAGCAAGCAAGGGCGATGTTGTTTTAATAACAGGCAAAGGAAGCGAGCAAGCGATTTGTATTGCTGGCGGCGAGAAAATTAAGTGGGACGATCGGGAGGTAGTGAGGGAAGAGTTGCAAAAAGTAAGAAGTTAGAAGTAAGAAGTTAGAAAAAAATATTATCAAGTTGGTATGTTTGTAAAATTATTAACCTTTTGTTTTTAATAGAAGAGCTTAAAATATTTTTTGCATATTATGTGTTTTGTGCTATGTGAAGCAAGTTGTGGATAACTTTAAAATAAATTCAAAATAAGTTACTTTTTATTTATTATATTACCTAATATTAAATAAAAATAATAAAATTTAATAAATTCAATAAATTAATACAATTTTCTTGACAGATTTTTTATTATTTGCTACGATAAAAGAACTTAAAAATTCTGTCCGCAAGCCCGCCAGTGGGCGGGCCAGCCGGCGGATTAAGATAATTTGCGCATATATTGTAAAACAATAGAAGAAACGGAAAATTTCGCATTTTTGGCGTGCGTTAACAAGCCGTTTTTTTGTTTTTTATCAAAAAATATCCCCATGCTTCTTTACTATACCTGTTGTATAATAAGCTACTACTGCTCCGCCAGCTGGCGGATCGGCCAAATTTCCCAAAAATTTTTTCAGCTTACCTTGCAGGTAAACCTCAAAAATTATTTGAAAAATTTGTCTCAAAATCTAAAAATTTCGTGGAGTTTATCCCGTTGGATAACGGGGCAGCTTATTATGCAACAGGTCTAATTTTATTTTAATATTTTAAAAATATCAGTGGATATTATTTTATCTGCTCATGCCCGTGCCTTTGGGCAAGCAGACTTCCTTAATTAAATAATACAAATAAGACTCAATGCTTTAAAGTGTTGAGAATTTTTGCTGTTAAATTTCCACGCATAACGCGTAACGCGTAACATGTAACATGTAACACATAACATGTAACAATTTATTAATTACATGTTTCATGTTTCATATTTTTAGAGTGTAGAAAAACTGTTTTTATGTTATTTTTTTGGAAAAATCGGCTTTATTTTGGCTTTAAACGGCTTTAACGCTGAATTAACGCAGATTTGTATGCTGATAAACGCGGATTCTTCTACAGTCTAATTTTATGCTTCATGTTATGTGATATTTATATGCCAAATACAAAAATTACAAAACGCAAATATTTTATTAAATCAGAGTCGGCAATGCCTTTGCCTAATTTAATTGAGATTCAAAAAAATTCCCATCAATGGTTTTTAAAAGAAGGCTTGGCTGATTTATTTGATGAGATTTCTCCGATTACGGATTTTATCGGCCGTGATTTAGAGTTATATTTTGAGGATTACTGTTTGGATGAGCCGAAATTTAATGAAGTGGAAAGCAAGCTTAAAAATATTACTTATGAAGCGCCATTGCGGGTTAATGTCAGATTAGTTAATAAAAAGACTAAAAAGACAATAAATCAAGAAGTTTTTTTAGGTGATTTTCCTCTAATAACCCCAAATGGCACTTTTATTATTAATGGCATTGAAAGAGTTGTTGTGTCCCAGCTTATTAGAAGCGCGGGCGTTATTTTTACCGGTGGCTTGATTCGCGGCGAGAAACGCTATGGCGCGAAAGTAATACCTAACCGCGGAGCTTGGCTGGAAATAGAAACAGACATTAATAAGGTTATTTGGGTAAGAATTGACCGCAAAAGAAAAGTCGCGATTACTTCATTGTTGCGCGCGTTTGGCTTTGCTAGCGATGAAGAAATTAAAGAATTATTTTTTGCCAAAAATAAAGATGCGGAAGTAAGTGAATACATTGACGCCACAATTGCCAAAGACATTGCTAAAAATGAAGCAGAGGGCTTAAAAGAAGTTTATAAGCGTATTAGGCCGGGCGATTTAGCCACTATTGATAATGCCCGCCAGCTGATTCACGCTATGTTTTTCAGATTTGATCGCTATGATTTTGGCAGAGTCGGCCGTTATAAATTAAATAAAAAATTTAATCTTGATATTCCTAATAATAAGGAAACTAGAATATTGCGGCGGGAGGACTTAGTGGCTATAATCAGCGAGGTGATTAGATTAAATATTACACAAGAGCAAGAAGATGACATAGATCATTTAGGCAATCGCAGAGTAAGGGCGATTGGAGAGTTGGTCCAAAATAAATTTAGAGTGGGATTGGCTCGCATGGAAAGAATTATTAGAGACAGAATGAGTATTATAGATATTGACGCGATAACTCCCAATAAACTTATTAACGCGCGTCCCGTAATTAGCGTGGTTAAAGAATTTTTTATGTCTTCGCAATTATCCCAGTTTATGGATCAGACCAATCCTTTAGCTGAGCTTGAACATAAGCGCAGATTATCAGCAATGGGGCCTGGCGGATTAACGCGTGAAAGAGCCGGCTTTGAAGTGCGCGATGTGCATATTACCCATTATAGCCGCATTTGTCCGATTGCTACGCCTGAAGGGCCGAATATCGGATTGGTGGGCCATTTGGCTAGTTACGCCAGATTAAACAGTTATGGTTTTATTGAAGCGCCTTATCAAAGAGTGTTGCATGATATTGACAATAACCCGGATATGACAGAGGGCAAGATTGTTAGAGAAGATATATTTGAAATAAAACCCAAAACTCTTTGCCAGCCGGCGGATTCAAAACTCAAAGCTGGTGTAAACAACGGGAAAGGCAGGTTGATTATTAAGGCAGGGGAGGTTATCAGCAAAAAAATGGCTCAAGAGCTTAAAACAAAGCTTGGCAATGATGTTAAAATTCCAATAAAGCCGATTGTGACTAATGAGATAGTTTATTTAGACGCTTTTGAAGAGGAAAAGCATATTACTACCGCTTTTACAACGCCAATTGATAATAATGGTTATTTTTTAGTTGATAAAGCCGAAGTTAGAAGATACGGCCAGCCAGACACGGAAGAAGTTAATAAAATTGATTTTATCGGCGTGGCCGCCAACCAGATCGTTTCCGTGGCAACTTCGTTAATTCCTTTTATGGAGCATGATGACGGCCAAAGGGCATTAATGGGAACAAATATGCAGCGCCAGGCAGTTCCTTTAATTACCGCTGAGGCTCCGATTGTCAGCACTGGCGTTGAAGTTCGCGCGGCTCGCGATTCAGGCCATTTAATTATAGCCGAGGAAGACGGCGAGGTTGCGGGAGTTGGCGGCGGTATTATAGAAATTAAAAATCAAAAAGGTAAAATTAAAAAATATGATTTAAGTAAATTTTTGCGCTCTAACGCTTCAACCTGCATTAACCAGCGTCCGATTATTAATAAAAATGACAAAATAAAGAAAGGGGATATTTTAACTGACAGTTCCGCTATTGATAAGGGCGAGTTATCTTTAGGCCGTAATGTTTTAGTCGCTTTTATGTCATGGGAAGGCTTTAATTTTGAGGACGCGATAATTATTTCTGAACGTTTAGTTAAAGATGATGTTTATTCCTCAATCCATATTGAAAATTATACCGTGGATATGCGTGATACTAAATTAGGCCAGGAACAAATTACTAATGATATTCCTAATATTAGCGAGGAGAAGTTAAAAAATTTAGACGAAAAAGGCATTGTGCGCGTTGGCGCTGAAGTGTCGTCAGGCGATATTTTGGTCGGTAAAATTACTCCTAAGGGTGAAACTGAATTATCAGCTGAAGAAAAGCTGCTGCGCGCGATTTTTGGCGAGAAAGCCAAGGATGTCCGCGATTCTTCATTATATTTAGAGCATGGCGAACACGGCAAAGTTATTGATGTTAAAATATTTTCCAGAGAAGCCGGCGACAAATTGTCCGCGGGCGTAGTTCAGTCAATTCAAGTTACTGTGGCTAATTTAAGAAAAGTTCAAATTGGCGATAAAATGTCCGGTCGGCATGGCAATAAAGGAGTAATTTCTAAAATTGTGCCGGAAGAAGATATGCCTTATTTGAAAGACGGCACGCCAATTGATGTAATTTTATCTCCTTTGGGCGTTATTTCCCGTATGAATTTAGGCCAATTGCTTGAAACACATTTAGGATTTGCGGCAAAAAAATTAGGTTACAAAGTAGCCACTCCTGTGTTAAACGGTATTTCCGAGGGACAGATTAAGCAGGCGTTAAAAGAGGCTGGATTGCCCGAGGACGGCAAAATGGTTTTATGCCACGGCAAGACTGGCGAGCCATTTGATAACAAAATTACCATTGGCTATAAATATGTGTTGAAATTAAATCATATGGTTGAGGATAAAATCCACCAACGTTCAATCGGCCCATACTCATTGATAACTCAACAGCCATTAGGCGGCAAAGCTCAGTTTGGAGGTCAGAGATTTGGAGAAATGGAAGTTTGGGCGCTTGAAGGCTATGGCGCGGCGCATACTTTGCAGGAAATTTTAACTATTAAATCAGATGATGTGCCGGGCAGAAGCAAGGCTTATGAGTCAATCATTAAAGGTGAATCAATCAGGAAGCTGAATGTTCCTGAGTCGTTTAATGTTTTAGTGCGGGAATTAAAGGGCTTGGGCCTGGATGTTCAATTGCTTGGCAAAGATGACAGGCGGGTTGAGCTTGAGGGGCATGAGGAAAGCCATGACACTCCCGCAAATAATTTTAATAAAAAAGATACAGAGAAGTTAGAAGTAAGGAGTAAGCGGTTAAAGAATAATGGTGTGATTAAAATTAAGCCCTAAAGCCCAGCCATAGAATGGCGTGATTATGATTAAGCCCCTAAAGCCCAGCCATAGAATGGCAGGGCTATGGATTTTAAGCCCTATGAATAGGGCTATGGATTTAACTGGTTTTTTATATAGCCCGTTTTAACGGGCTTGAAATTTTTGCTTAACCCTGTCGTTTACGGCTGGGTGGAAACTGCTCAAACTATGACATTTCTAAATTGCTTTGACACATAAAATATAGCGGCCGGAAACAATATGTCCCAAACATTTCACAAGTTATACTATCACATAGTATGGGGAACAAAGAAAAGATTGCCGTTAATAACTCCAGCAGTTGAAGAATTAATTAAAAAATATATTCCAAAGAAAGTTATTGAATATAGTGGCAGGCAGTTAGCGCTTAATATGGTTGAAGATCATATTCATTTGCTTGCCAGCATACCTCCTAAAATCAGCATCGCGGATTTTGTACATAAAATAAAAGGCAGTTCATCATATTATATTAATACAACGCAGGGAGAAAAAAGTTTTTATTGGCAAGCGGGTTATGGCGTGTTGAGCTTGTCGGAAAAGGGTATTCCGTTTGTGAAATAGTATATTGCTAATCAAAAACAAAAACATCAAAATAATGATTTAGTTGGTATTTTAGAGCATATTCCGGAGGAGAATGGCGGTTAAAGGGCGGTTCAATCGGTTAAATGTTCAAAGAAAGTAAGTGTATTAGCATTAGTAAAATGTATTAGTCCGCCTAAAGCCCAGCCATAGAATGGCAGGGCTATGGATTTTAAGCCCTATGAATAGGGCTATAGGATGAATGTTTATAGCAATATCCCGATTTATCGGGATTAAAAAAATTAGCCCTGCCATTATATGGCTGGGCTTTATGAGAAAATTTTATGAGAAAACAATTTACAATTTTTTTTGCTGTTGTTATAATCCTTATCGGTGTATTTATCTATTTTAATAGGAATCACAATTTGTATAGCATAGTCACATATTCTAATGAGCTGACGACTGAAGAAATTAATATAATATCAAAATCAATTGTAGCTTTGCGATGTAGCACTTACCAAACAGATAGTGGTAAAGGCGACCCCGTATTTGGCAGTGGCACTTACTTGACTATTAAAGAACCTCAAAATAATTCAAATATAAATATTTTACTCACTAATTCACATATAGCTGAAGATCCTCGTATACATAATTTGGAAAATGATTATGGATTATGTATTGCCTCATTTAATCAACTTAATGATTATTATTTCTATAATTTTGTTGGTACCACTATTTCAGATAATAACATAGATTTAGCAATACTAACTAATATTGGCATAGAAGAGTATAAAGAAGAACTAATAAAACGGATAGAGAATAGCGAAATAACAATTAAGGAGGCAAAAATAGAAGCGAATTATTATCTGAATACAAACAAAGAGGCTTAATGGTCAAAAATGGTTGCTGAAAATTGCGTTTTTACTGTAACATCAGCTATGAACTAACATTAAGTTTAAATAGATTTAAAGTTAATGACTTTCTATGCTATTTTTAACTTCAATTTTATACTAATTTTAGTAAAAATTTTGTTTAACTATTAAAAAATCAGCAACCATTTTTGACCATTAAACCAACAAAGAGAAAATAAAAGGCAAAGAAATACCGCTAAACCAAAGCGGCAAACCAATATCCTTTTGTGCCAATACGAATGTGGGTACAAAAATTTATGTTTTTGGATATCCGGGCAATGCTGATGACTATATACTTTCTAGTTCTTTCGTTGGCAGGATGTCCGGGGTTATATCCGAGGAAGATATTGATGAATATAACAAATCAAGAAATTTGATAGTAACCGAGGGTATTATTAGTGGAAAAAGTGAAAACGGTTACTTTACAACTGCAAAAATAGATACTGGCAATTCTGGAGGTATAGCGGTTGCTAAAGAAAATGGAAAGATATGTATTGTTGGAATTCCTACCTGGATTTCCGTTGGTGAGTTGGATAATTTGGGAATTATACAGCCGATAAAGAATATTTATAAAGCTAAAATTGATTGGGAAAAGCTACTAAATAAAATTAAGTTTCAGCGAAAAGCAAGATAAAAAATTACGAATATACAGGCAGGTCGTCCCAGCCCTCTGCGGATAGACTGCTACGAGGCGGAAACAATATTCCAATATACAATTTTAATTAAAATATAATTTAAATAAATTTATTTTGCACTTTGCACTTTGCACTTTGCATTTTCATACATTATGCTCAACCCAATAAAAACAGCGGACTTTGACGCCATTAAATTAAAATTAGCGTCGCCGGAAGAT
Source organism: Patescibacteria group bacterium (assembly GCA_034723335.1). GTDB lineage: Bacteria > Patescibacteriota > Patescibacteriia > Patescibacteriales > VMTK01 > DAOWHZ01. Next base: position 4,035 of record JAYEOU010000058.1, on the reverse strand, counting down.
ATTTTGTCATGGTCGCATGGCGAAGTGATTCGTCCGGAAACAATAAATTACCGCACGCAAAAGCCGGAAAAAGACGGGCTGTTTTGCGAGCGAATTTTCGGGCCTTCCAAGGATTGGGAATGCTATTGCGGCAAATATAAAAAAATCCGCTATAAAGGCATAATCTGCGACAAGTGCGGCGTTGAAATAACCCGCAGCCTGGTGCGGCGCGAAAGAATGGGACATATTAAATTAGAAGCGCCGGCAACGCATATTTGGTTTTTGCGCGGCCTTTCTTCCAAAATCGGCCTGATTCTAAATTTGTCTATGCAGAATTTGGAAAAGGTGGTATATTTTGCCAGTTTTATCATTATTAATGTTAATAAGGAATTATATGAGGAAACCATTAAACAAATTAAGCAAGAATATAAGATTAAAAAGAAGTCTATTATAATAGATTTTACCAAGCAGGTTAATGAAATGAAAAATAAAAAAGGCAAATTATTACAGCAAGGCAAAAATAAATTAGATGTTGAGCAAGAGATTAATCAAGGAGTGGAATCATTAGAACAAGACAAAGATGAAAAAATAAGCAATTTGGATCAGGCCTTTAGCCAAGCGCAAAAAGAGCTGAAAAAATTAAAGCCTCTAACTGTTATTTCAGAAAGTGATTATCAGAATTTAAGTTTGAAATACGGCCATATTTTTTCAGCCGGCATTGGCGCGGAAGCGATTAGAAAATTATTAGAACAAATGAATTTAGATAAAATGATTAATGAGACAGAAAAAGAGTTGGCTCAAGCAATTGATTCCAAGAAAGAAAAATTAACCAGACGGATTAAGCTGTTAAAAAATTTGCATATTAATAAAATTAGGCCGGAGTGGATGATTTTAACAGTGGTTCCGGTTATTCCGCCGGACCTTAGGCCTATGGTTCCTTTAGATGGAGGCCGTTTTGCCACCTCTGATCTTAACGATTTATACCGCAGAATAATTAATCGCAATAATCGGCTTAGACAATTAATTGAACTTAATGCCCCGGAAGTAATTTGCCGCAATGAAAAAAGAATGCTGCAGGAAGCGGTTGACGCTTTAATTGATAATTCAATTAGATACGGCAAGACCGTAGTTGCTTCCACCGGACAGAAAAGAATGCTTAAATCTTTGGCAGATTCGCTTAAAGGCAAACAAGGCCGCTTTAGACAAAATTTATTAGGAAAAAGAGTTGATTATTCCGGCAGAAGCGTTATTGTGGTTAATCCTAATATAAAATTAGATCAATGCGGATTGCCTAAACGGATGGCATTAGAGCTGTTTAAGCCTTTTGTTATCAGTAAATTAATTAGCAAGGAAATTGTTCATAATGTTAGAAGCGCTTCCCGTTTTATTGATTCCGGCAATAATGAGGTTTGGGATATCTTGGAAGAAATTATTAAAAAGGCATATGTTTTACTTAATCGCGCGCCAACCCTGCATCGTCTTGGCATACAGGCATTCAGGCCTATTTTGATTGAAGGATTAGCTATTCAAATTCATCCTTTGGTGTGCAGCGCTTTTAACGCTGACTTTGACGGCGACCAGATGGCGGCACATGTTCCTTTAACAAGAGAAGCGATAACCGAAGCGCAGGAGATTATGCTATCATCCCATAATTTATTAAAACCTGCCACTGGGGATCCAGTGGTAGCGCCAAGCCAGGATATTGTTTGGGGAGCTTTTTATATTACCAGCGCAAATAATGAAATTGATGATAAAAAAATTAAATATTTTTCTTCTTCAGAAGAAGCTAAATTAGCTTATTATGCGGATAAAATTAATTTGCAAGAGAATATTATAATTAGGTTAACCAAGCCCGGTGAAATAAAAAATATCCAACAAGACAGGCCAGGTTTTATTAAAACTACTGTGGGCAGGGCGATTTTTAATGATATTTTACCGGAAAAATTGCGTTATGTTAATGAAGTAGTTGATAAAGATAAATTAAAAAATTTAGTGAAAGATTGCCTGCGTTTTTACGGCGAAAAAGAAACTGTTGAATTTTTAGATGAACTAAAAGCGCGAAGCTTTGGCTTTATTACTAAAAGCGGACTTTCTTGGGGCATGGACGATTTGCCTGGCTTTAAAAGCAAAGATGAATTAATTAGCGAAGCAAGCAAGCGAGCTGAGGAAATTCAGGAACAATATAGGGAAGGTTTGTTGACCGATAGTGAACGAAACAGTAAAATTATTGAGCTATGGACATTAATTAAAGAACAAGTAACAGATATTTGCAAAAATAGTTTACCTGAAACAGCTCCTGTTTATTCAATGATTAAATCCGGAGCGCGCGGTTCCTGGACTCAGTTAACTCAAATCGTGGGCATGAAAGGATTGGTAACTTCGCCTAGCGGCGAAATTATTGAATTGCCCATAAAAGGTAATTTTAAAAATGGTTTTGGCGTCTTGGAATATTTTATTGCCACTCATGGCGTGCGCAAAGGTTTATCTGATACAGCTTTACGCACCTCTAACGCCGGCTATTTAACCCGCCGCCTAGTGGATGTGTCGCAAGATATTATAGTAAGAGCTGATGATTGCGGAGACAAAGAGGGTTTGCGCATCACTAAGGAAGAAAGTGAGGAAATGGGAAAAGGTTTAATTAAGAGGATTGTGGGCCGCTTTTTAGCCAGTGATTTAAAAAATAGCAAAGGCAAGGTGTTGGTAAAAAAAGGTGAATTAATTACAGAAGAAGTGGCTGAAAAGTTAAGTAAAGAATCTCAAGAATGCGAGATCGCAGAAGTTAATATTAGGTCGGTTTTAAGCTGCAAATTAGCTCAGGGGATTTGTTCCAAATGTTACGGTTATGATCTTGGCTATAATAAACCTGTTAAATTAGGCACGGCTTCCGGCATCGTCGCCGCCCAATCAATCGGAGAGCCAGGCACTCAATTAACCATGAGGACTTTTCATGCCGGCGGCGTGGCAGGACAGGGAGATATTACCCTGGGTTTGCCAAGGGTAGAAGAAATATTTGAAGCTCGTTTGCCCAAAAGAAAAGCTTTTATCGCTGATGTGAGCGGCAGGGTTAAAATAGAGACAGAGCAAAAGGTTGTTGAAAATGAATCAGGCAAGGTATCGGCCAGTAATCCGCAGACAAAAGTTTTAAAAATTTATTATCAAGGCGCGGACACGGATAAGTATTATTTTACAGAAGCGATTAAGGAATGGCGGCATGAGAGAGCGAAAACATCCTCTAAAGTTTCAGCAAAGGCGGGTGAAAACACAAAAATAGAGCCGAAAATTTTAATTAAGGATGGCAATGAGTGCAAAAAAGGCGATGGCCTCTTTAAGATTGGCAAGCAGACTATTAGAGCAAAAAGAGGCGGAATGGTTAAATTGGAAGATAAATGCGTTAAAGTGCTTGCGCCGGTAAAAAAGGTTAAAGAATTTATTATACCAAAAGGCTGCGGCATTTGGGCTAAAGACGGCGATGATGTAAAAGCAGGGGATCAATTAACTGAAGGCAGCTTTGACTTGCAGCAATTATACAAATTAAGCGGCATACGAAAAACACAAAAGTATATTATTAAAGAGATTCAGTATGTTTATTCTTCACAGGGCCAGCCTTTAAATGATAAGCATATTGAAATAATAGCCAGACAAATGTTTTCTCGGTTTTATATTATAGACGCGGGGGAAACTGATTTATTGTCAGGAGAAGTTGTTGAAAGAACTGTTTTTCTTCAAACTAATAACGAGGCCAAAAAGCAAGGCAAGAAAGAAGCCAAGGGCGAGCAGCTCTTATTAGGCATAACCAAAGCATCTTTAACCACCAATAGTTTTCTGTCGGCGGCTTCTTTTCAGGAAACGGCCAGGGTGCTGATTGAGGCCGCTATTTCAGGCAAAGTTGATCGCTTAGAAGGTCTTAAGGAGAATGTAATTATTGGAAGGCCCATTCCGGCAGGGGCGGGATATAGGGGAAATAAGAAGTAGGAAGTGAGTCCGCCAGCCCCGCTGCTCGCGAGCGGCGGGGCCAGCTGGCGGATAAGAAGTAAGAAGTACATGTAAAATATATAA
>JAYEOU010000057.1:0-3457 GCA_034723335.1 Patescibacteria group bacterium | reverse complement strand
AATTTTCCAAAAATTTTTTCAGCTTACCTTGCAGGTAAACCTCAAAAATTATTTGAAAAATTTGTCTCAAAATCTAAAAATTTCGTTACGCAGCTTATTATGCAACAGGTCTAATATAAAAATGCGACAACAAAATAAACAACAGTCAAGCATCCAATTTATTACTTGTCCTGTTTGTTCCGGAACCGGCAAGAGGCAGCATGGTTTGGCTTGCAGTAATTGCGCAGGCATGGGTTTGGGCGCTTTTTATCAGGCAAGATTTTTTTATTGGGGCTTAAAATTAGGCAAAGCTGTAATAAAGTTAAATCATTTAAGGCAAAGCTTTCATTTAGTTTTGAATTTAGCCGCATATACAATAGGAATAATAGGCCTGCTTGCTTTAACTTGGTGGATTTGGCAAGTTAGCGGATCTTCCGGAGAATTAGGCGCTTTTGCTTTTTGGCGGGTTAAAAATGCGCTGATTTTAACTTTTTGGATTAGCTTGCTGGCTGATATGTTTATTTTTTATCGGCTTAGCGAGGAAGAAGCGTTAAAACAAAAAATTAGACAGCTTAAATATGAAAAGCAAAAAAAACAGCGTCAATTGCCAAATAATTGGGACGAATTAAAGAAAGCCAAATATATAAATAAGGTTGATGTGTCTCGCGGATTTAGTTATGGGGCAATGAAAATTATTGAACAGGGCTTTATCCTGGCGAATAAGTCAAAACATGGAAAGATGGAAGTGATGCATTTATTTTTCAGCTTGTTGCAAGACAAAGAAGTGGCAGCGGTTTTTTTCCGCCTTAATATTAATAGTTCTAAATTAATTAATAAAATAAAAAATCAGTTGATAAATTTTATTCCTGCTCCGCAGCAATTTCAGCCTGCTCAAGCTAATGGAGATTCAGGGCAGGTTGAAGGCGGACAAATTCCGCTAAGCAGGGGCCGTCTTGGCTTATCTGTCCGAGTTAAAGAAGTTTTAGTTGACGCTTATCTTGATGCTTATAAATCCGGCCAAAAAAAGGTTAAAGCAATAAATTTAATTTTACCCTGCATAGTCCGCGACAAAAATATAGCTGAGATTTTATATGATTTAGAAGTTGATCAAAATAAAATTATCAATGTCATTGAGTGGTTTAGAATTAATGAGCGTTTAATAAAAAATTACCGAATTTATAAAAAAATGGCGCGTTTTAAGCCAGGATCCAATATGGACAGGGCTTACACTGCCGTGGCAACGCCTGTCCTAAATCATTTTACTTATGATTTAACGCAAGCCGCTAAATGGGGGCGGCTTGGGCTTTGTTTAAAGCGTGATAAAGAAATAGAGAATATTTTCCAAGCCATGGAAAGCGGCCAAGCTGGCATTATTTTAGTGGGCCATAGCGGAGTTGGCAAGAATACCATTATTGGCGGCATAGCGCAGTTAATGGTCAAGGAAGATGTGCCGAAAATATTAAAAGACAAAAGATTAGTTGAATTAGACGCGGCCCGTTTAATAAGCGGCGCGTCTCCGGCGCAAGCTGAAAAGCGAATGCTGGTGATGATTGATGAAGTAGCCAGAGCCGGCAATATTATTTTATATATTGAGAATATTGAGAATATTATAGGCATTACCGCAGGAGAAGAGCAAAGTTTGGATTTGTCTGAAGTTTTAGCCGGCGAGCTTGATAGAAAAAATTTGTATTGTTTGGCATCGGCAACCAATCAAAATTATTTTAAATATATTGAGGATAAACCGCTGGGCAAAGCAATGTTTAAAGTGCAAGTCAAAGAGCCGGTTGGGAATCAAGCGATTCAAATAATTGAAAGTAAAATTGGAGCGCTTGAACAAAAGCACAAAGTTTATTTTTCTTATAATGCTATCGCGCAAGCAGTTAAGCTTACCGCTAAATATATTCATGATAAGTATTTGCCGGTTAAAGCGATTAATATTATAGAGTCAATCGCTGTTAAAGTTTCTAAAGCTAAAGGAGAGAACAGTATGGTAACTAAAGAGGATATTGCCGGGATAGTCAGTGATATTACGCGAATACCGATTACTAAAATTACTGAAACAGAAAGCCATGATTTATTAAATTTAGAAGACCGCATACATCAGCGCATGATCAATCAGGAAGAAGCCGTTAATATGATTGCCGCCAGTCTGCGCCGGGCAAGAACCCAGCTTAGAGAAGGCAAGCGCCCAATCGCTAATTTTTTATTTTTAGGGCCGACCGGCGTTGGTAAAACCGAACTGGCTAAAACCGTTGCTGAAGTTTATTTTAGCAAGGAAGATTATATGATTCGCCTTGACATGAGCGAATATCAGCATCCTGACAGCGTTAAAAAAATGATAGGCGATACTACAGGCACCTTGGGTTATTTAACGGAAGCAACGCGCAAGTCGCCTTTTTCTTTGATTTTATTAGACGAATTTGAAAAAGCTCATCCTGATATTCTCAATTTATTTTTACAAATTATGGATGATGGCCGTTTAACCGACGGGCAGGGCAGAACCATTGATTTCACTAATTGTATTATTATTGCCACTTCCAATGTTGGCGCGATTTATATTCAAGAGCAGATCGCCAACGGCGCGAATATAAAAAAAATTAAACAAGTGTTAATCAATGAGCATTTAAATAAAGCAATTCGTCCGGAATTAATCAATCGTTTTGACGGCGTAATTGTTTTTAAACCGCTAAGCATGGAAAACGTGGCTGAGATTGCCAAGTTGATGTTAAATAAAATAAAAAAAATGCTAGAAACTAAGGGTATTAGCTTGCGCGCGGAAGAAGAGGGTGTCCGCAAATTGGCTGAACAGGGATTTGACCCTAAATTCGGAGCCAGGCCCTTGCGCAGATTATTGCAAGAAAGGGTTGAAAACATTATCGCCAATAAAATATTAGTCGGAGAATTAAGTAGACGCGATATTGTAGTGATTAATAATAATGCGGATGTATTAGTGGAGAAAGGAAAAAAATATGAATAATTAATTTAAACAACAAGCTATGTCTAAAAGAACAATACTTTTCATTTTTTTAATCGTTGTTTTATTGGCAATGGTTGTGTATTTAATTGCCGGACCAATAATTGATAATCAAAATCAAACTATTGGCCGCAAACAAGCCGCTGATCAAAATAATAATCAGCAAGCTAATAAGTTAGTTGATATTGGCTTGCTGGCAAAAACCTATAAGACAGAAGTGAAAGTTATTTTGAATAATTATTTGCGGCAAATCCAGGACAAAAGCATTCTTACTGCTGAATATACTAAACAAATAAAGAGCCAATTATTAGATTTAAAAATGCCAACTGAATTTAAGGATTTGCATTTGAATTTGGTTTTGGCATTGGATAAAATGGAAGATTATTTAATTAATGGCGGTGAAGAAAAATTACAAGATAGTCAAGAGTTGATTAATCAGGTGAAGGAAGAATATGAATGGTTAAATTAGATATATATACATTGATATATATTGATATTTGCTCG
>JAYEOU010000056.1:0-3478 GCA_034723335.1 Patescibacteria group bacterium | reverse complement strand
AAATTTTGAGTTATAATTTTTCAAACAATTTTTGAGGTTTAGCCTAAGCTAAGCTGAAAAAATTTTTGGAAAATTTGACCAAAATTTGGAAATTGCAGTAAAAAATAATTACGCGACAAGTCTATTATGCAAATTATGTTTACTAATGAACAAATAAAAAATATTTTAGATAAAGCTGATATATTAGGGAGTAAAGAATTTGATAAATTTGCCAAGGAAGCAAAGAGCCACAGTAAGAAAATTGAAAATTATCTATACGAAAAAAAAATTATTACCCCTCTAATTTTCTATGAAAGCGCGGCTAATTATTTTAAAGTGCCTTTTATTAATCTGAAAGACCAAATAATCCGCAAGGATGTACTGTTAAATATTCCTGAGCCAATTGCCGCTACACATAAATTAATTACTTTTGCCAGTAACAATCTTGAAGTCAAAATTGCCACCTTAAATCCTGAAAATTTAGAAATTTTTGAATTTATTAAAAAGAAAACAGGGCTTAAACCTAAAATATATTTAACAACTCCTAAAAGCATAGAAGAAGGTTTAAAGCAATATCATAAAAGCTTAAAAGCTGAATTTAAAGACTTAACTGATAAAAAAACTAAAAGAATCGGCGATGAAAATTTAAAAAAATTAGCCGAGGATCTGCCTATTGTCAGAATAGTTGACACTTTGCTGGAATACGCTATTTTTGAAGATGCCAGCGATATTCATATTGAACCGGAGGAAAAGGAAATAATTGTCCGTTATCGCGTTGACGGCATTTTGCGCAATGTTATGACTTTGCCTAAAAATGTTCAATCCGGTATTATCGCCCGCATTAAAATTTTGGCTAATCTGAAAGTTGACGAACATCGCCTGCCGCAAGACGGGCGCTTTAAAATCATTACTAAAGAATATAAAGTTTCATTCAGAGTTTCTATTATTCCGGCTTATGCCGGTGAAAAAATTGTTATGCGCTTACTGCCTGAAAAAGCGCAAATTTTGAACTTGGAACAACTTGGTTTTCAGCCCTCAAGTTTGGAAATCGTGAAACGTAATATCGCCAAGCCGCATGGCATGATTTTAGTAACAGGCCCGACCGGTTCAGGCAAAACAACCACTCTTTATACTATACTTAATATATTAAATACTCCGAAAGTTAATATTTTAACCATTGAGGATCCGATTGAATATCGCATGTCTCATATTAATCAATCACAAGTAAACCCTAAAATCGGCTATACTTTTGCCAATGGTCTGCGCGCTTTCCTGCGCCAGGATCCGGATATTATTATGGTTGGCGAAATTCGTGATCAAGAAACCGCTGAAATCGCCATACATGCGGCTATGACAGGCCATTTGGTGCTGTCAACTCTGCATACTAACGACGCGCCCACTACCCTGCCGCGCTTAATAGAAATGGGAGTAGCTTCATTTTTGGTCGCTTCAACAACTAATGTAATTATTGCGCAAAGATTAGTGAGAAAAATTTGCCCTAATTGTATCCAGAGTTATAATCTTGACAAACAAGTTATTGATGAATTAAAAAAACAGCTGAATATTGAAAGCATTTTAGAAACTCTGCAAAAAGAAAAAACCATTACAGACGCTAAAAAAGGCTTAGAATCTCTACTATTTTATCGCGGCAAGGGCTGTAAAAAATGCAATAACAGCGGCTATAAAGGCAGAATCGGCATTTATGAAACCATGGAAATTACCGAACAAATGTCAGAATTAATTTTAAAAAAGGCTAATCGTGTTGAAATAAAAAAACAGGCGTTAAAACAGGGTATGCTGACTATTGTTGAAGATGGTTTTATCAAAGCTAAAAACGGCATTACCACGATTGAGGAAATTATGAGAGTAACTAAAGAATAAACTTCTAATTTTCAATTTTTAATCCGCCCCGCCCTTCGCGAGGGGCGGGGCGGATTAGAAATTGAAAATTTTATAAATTATGTCTGTCAACCTATCACAAACAACATCAAACAAAAATCCAGAACAAGCTGAAACAATATCAGCTATGGCTAAAATTAATGATTTTTTATTGCGCTTCTCCCGCATACCTTTAAAAGAAAAATTATTTTTTGTCCAATACTTGGCTGTTATGCTTAAAGCCGGAATTACTTTATCAATTGCTTTAAAAACCCTGGCTAAACAAACTGAAAATAAACGTTTTAATAAAATTCTCGTGGAAATATCAAATAATGTGCAAAAAGGCGTTAATTTTACTGAAAGTTTAAAACCGCATAAAAAAATATTCGGCGAACTTTTTATTAATATGATTGAAGCAGGTGAAATATCCGGCAAATTAGAAGATGTTTTAGGGCAACTTTATATTCAAATGAAAAAACAGCATGAACTTATTTCTAAAATTAAAGGCGCGCTTACCTATCCAGTAGTTATTATGTTTGCCATGGGCGGTATAGGTATTTTTATGATAGTGGTAATAGTGCCAAAAATTACAATTATGTTTAAAGAATTTCAAGCTGAACTTCCTTTGCCGACAAAAATTCTGATTGCCGTAAGCGACGCTATTGTCAATCATGGCTTGCTCTCCGTTATTGCGCTTGCTGTTTTTATTTTTATCTTTATTCAAATTTTACGGAATAAAAAGGGGGAATATTATTTCCAGGCTATTATTCTAAAATTGCCGATTATTTCTCCTATTATTAAAAAAATAAATTTAGCCCGCTTTGCCAGAACCATTAGTTCTTTGCTTAAAACCGACATTATGATTATTAAAACCTTTCAAATAACAGGCGATATTCTGGGCAATTTACATTACCGCAACGCTCTGATTAAAATGAGTGAAGAAATAAAAAAAGGCGGCGCTATCCATGAAATTATACAAAATTATCCTAAACTTTTTCCTCCTGTTGTTACACAAATGATCGCTGTTGGCGAAGAAACCGGAGAATTAGACAGTATCTTAGAAGAATTAGCTGAATTTTACGAGAATGAAGTTAATCAAATTATGAACAATCTGCCTTCGCTTATTGAGCCTTTATTAATTTTAATTCTAGGTTGTGCGGTTGGCGCTATGGCCGTAGCTATTATTATGCCGATGTATGCGTTGACCACGGCAATATAAAAAATAAAATAACCAAGATACAAGATGAGAGTGTAGAAGAATAGAATTAGAAAAATATTATTTGTCTAATATAAGCCAATTAGTCAAAATAGTAAAAATTATAATTTCGCTAATATTGGCCAATTTCTAAAAAACGATTTTCATTCTTCTACAGTCTAAAGATACAATAATATAATTAATTTCTAATTTTTAATTTTCATTAAATTTCTAATGAATTAATTTTCAATGAATTTTTTAAAAATAAATTTTTAGCTACTAAATTTAAAAATTGTTTAAAAATTAAAGAATTAAAAATTTAATAGAAATTGTCACCGCAATAAGCGGGATCCCGCCCACAAAATATCATAAATAAGTGGCGGGAAAAATTGAAAATTAAAAATTTATAGTTTGGTTATTTTTTGT
>JAYEOU010000055.1:0-17845 GCA_034723335.1 Patescibacteria group bacterium | reverse complement strand
AATAGATTTCGTAACGACCCCAGTTATCCAACGGGGTAAAAATTTTCAAATTTTGAGTTATAATTTTTCAAACAATTTTTGAGGTTTAGCCTAAGCTAAGCTGAAAAAATTTTTGGAAAATTTGACCGAAATATGGAAATTGCAGTAGAAAGCTATTATGCAGTGAGTCTATTGACACTAAAACATAAAAAACACAAAAAATATAAAAACACTAAAATGTGTTTTTTGCGCTCTAGTGTTTTAGTGTTCTATTATTTTAGTATTTTTTGTGTTTTCCGTGTTTTTTTCTTCATCTCCCATTGCGCATTTGCCATTTAAAATTGCTCCGCGTTCAATAGACAAGCTTGTTGCTTCAACATTGCCGAAAATTTTGGCGGTTGCGGTTAGTTCCAGATATCCTTTAATTTTAACATTGCCTTTAACTTCGCCGCTGATTTTTGCTTCTTTGGCTTCAATATCAGCTGTAATTAGAGCTTTTTCGTTGATGCGTAAACAGCCCTTGGTTTTTAAATTTCCCTGCACAATTCCTTCAACAATAATATTGTCTTGGCTGTTAAGGTCCCCTTTAACTTTTACAGATGGGCCGATAATAGTTCCAACCTTTTTAAAGTTTTCTCTTTGGTTATGTTGTTTAAACATAGGTTTTAAATAAAAAAAATAAAAAAATAAAATGTTGCTAATTTTTTATTTATTTTTTTGCTCTTATTTATTTTATTTTGTTATCTTGTTACTTTAATTACTTTAATCTTAACAGAATTTAAAGGTTTGTCAAAAAATAAAATATAATGTATGATAATAATACTGAATTTTCGCCGTAAAGTTTTTTGAACATGGCTACATATAAACTATTCAATAATTTGTTTAATATGGCTAGAAATGTGTCACTAATTTTACTATATGATAAAAATAAACGTATTTTGTTGCAACATCGCTCTAAATACACTAAACGCCTACCAAATTTTTGGGCATTCTTTGGTGGTGGCATTGAAAAAGGCGAAACGCCCAAACAAGCATTGATAAGAGAATCCAAAGAAGAATTAAACTACACGCCTAAAAGGCCGAGTTTATTAATGGTGCAAGAGTTTGAATATAAAAATGTTAAAAACAAAAAATATGTTTATATGGAGGAATTGGATAAAAGCGTTAAATTAAATCAGAATGAAGGGCAAGCCATGGGCTGGTTTTACCTTAATGACATTAAAAATCTAAAAATGATAGAACACGACCGAGAAGTTATTAAATATATTAGAAATAAATATTAAATCACATTAACTTAAACCAGACTTACTTCTCATGCTCTGGTTTATCAGTGGGTAAAAAATAGACTTAAGTCTACAAATTTGTGGACTTAAGTATGAGATTTGGCTAATATTAGCTAATATTTCGTTTGGCTAATATTAGCTAATATTAGCCAAATTTTTATTCTATAATAAATTTTTTTGCCATACTTCCCCATACAATTTAACAGGATTCCTGTTTAATAACACTTAAGCCCTTGTAGTTTAATGGATAGAACAAGAACCTCCTAAGTTCTAGATAGAGGTTCGATTCCTCTCAAGGGCACAAAATAAATCAGGGCTCATAGCTCAGTTGGTAGAGCATCTGCATGGCATGCAGAAGGTCGCAGGTTCACCCTGTCATCCGACAGGGTGCCACGGCGGATGCCGTGGCAAGTCCTTTCGCTATAAATCAGGGCTCATAGCTCAGTTGGTAGAGCATCTGCATGGCATGCAGAAGGTCGCAGGTTCAAATCCTGTTGAGTCCACATTGAATTTATTCGTTTTATAAAAAACTTTAATTATTATTAATAAATTAACATTGCGAAATATATTGAAATATTAGCATAAAATTCGTATAGTTCGCAAAAATTGAAATTATGCAATTTACAGATCAAAATTTTAAGCAAGAAGTAAAAGAAAATGAAAAATTAGTTCTTGTTGATTTTTTTGCGCCATGGTGCGCTCCATGCAAGTTAATGGCTCCGGTTATTGAGGAATTAATTAAGGACTATGAGGGTAAAAATGTTAAAATTGGCAGTTTAGACATAGAAGAAAACAGGCAGATAGCGGAACAATATAATATTATGAGTATTCCTACAACAATATTATTTAAACACGGGAAAATTATTGAACAAGTTGTTGGATATCAAAATAAAGAGTCTTTACAACAAATAATTAATAGAAATTCATAAGACACTGAAATTGGTTAATTTTAGACTTAAGTCCACAGAAATGTAGACTTAAGTCGGTTTTGATAGATAAATTTATAATTTTATAGCAAAATTATATAATTTTGCTATAAAAAATTAGTTAATTTCAGATTTAAGTCCACAAAAATGTAGACTTAAGTCAATTTTTCATTAGAGTGGATAAGTCCACAAAAATGTAGACTTAAATATTTTACTTTGGCTAATATTAGCCAAATTTATAAAAGTGGATATGTTGGGGGTAAATCTTGTTAAATGATTTGTCTGTACAGATTAAATGATTTGTTTCGCAAGAGCTTTATTTTGTTTTATTTGTTTTAATACATAAGAAATCCACCGACGAAGTCGGTTGTCCACGATTACCGCTTACGGACGAAGTCAGTTTTTATTATTTTCATTTCTCAATCTTTCTCTGCTCTTCTTGACATTCCAACTTCTCTTTGTCATTCCCACGAAAGTGGGAATCCAGAGGCAAGCGGCAGGAATATGACTATAAAATGATTGTGGGCAGCATCACATTCCTACGGTTTGCTCCTGGATTCCTGCTTTCGCAGGAATGACAAAAGGGGGTTTTAGAAAAAAGAGGACGAAGTCCGTATTCGTCGGCAATACCACCGACATTGTCGGTGTGTAGTTTATTGGTTATTTTGGGGTGAAGCAGGCAGGATGGGATGGAAAATAGTTAAATGCAATTCAAAAAATATTTTTTAAGAAAAGAATTTTAATAGGCTTTTGAAAAGATTTATAAATTTAATTCTATGACCAATAATAATATAAAAATAATCTTAGTAGATGCGATTAATGCTTTTGTAATCAAGGACGAAGGTGTCTTTGATGATATGTATAAAATGCTTAAAAAATACCTAAACAGAAAAATTATTTTGACAGGGGCAAATGATGAAGAAATGGAAAATTTTGGGTTAAATAATATGCCTTATGAAGTTTTTACATTAAAACATGATCCTGAAAAAACTGACCCAAAATATTACGAGATGATGCTTAAGCATTTTAATTTTGATGTTAAAGATGTAATCTATTTTGAGCACAACGAAGATGCAGTAAAAAGCGCTCAAACTGTTGGTATTATCACCTATCATTACGGCAAAGACAGAAGAGACTTAATTGCATTAAAGAAATTTATAAATGAAAGTTTATAGAATTAAATGATAGAAAAGTTTATAATTAAATAACACCCTGCAGTCTCTGCCGCAGGTGGTAGCAGTAGCTACCTGCAGGGTAAACGCCCCGCAGTGTAGCTATTCGCATTTTATATAAATTCAACTTTTAACTTAATTCATTATGCTGATTCCACCAAAATTAAAACAAAGAGATGAAATTAGAATTATCGCTCCTGCCAGAAGTTTGTCTTTGCTTTTGGAAAAAAATATTCAATTAGCAAAAGAAAATTTTGAAAAGCAAGGTTTTAAGATAACTTTTTCTAAAAATTGTAAAGAATTTGATGTCTTTATGTCATCTTCAATAAAGTCAAGAGTTGAGGATATTCATGAAGCTTTTAAGGATAAAAATGTTAAAGCAATTTTTACAGTAATTGGAGGTTTTAATTCAAATCAACTTTTGAAATATTTGGATTATGATTTAATTAAAAACAATCCTAAAATTCTTTGTGGTTATTCTGATATTACCGCTTTAGAAAATGCAATAACCGCAAAAACAGGATTAATTACTTACTCGGGCCTTCATTTTTCCACTTGGGCAATGAAAAAAGAATTTGAGTATAATTTGGAGTATTTTAAAAAATGCTTAATAAATGAAGATGAATTTATAATTAAACCCTCAAAAACTTGGTCCGATGATGCTTGGCATAAAAATCAGGACAATAGAAAGATTGAGAAAAATAATGGCTTTATAATTATTAACAAAGGGAAAGCTCAAGGAACAATTTTTGGAGGCAATCTTTGTACGTTTAATTTATTGCAGGGTACTGAATTTATGCCAAATATTTCAGATTCAATTCTTTTTATTGAAGATGATGATATGGCAGGAGATTATTTCGGAGTTGAATTTGATAGAAACTTGCAATCCTTGATTCATCAATCTAATTTTGACAAAGTAAAAGGAATTGTTATTGGTAGGTTTCAAAAAAATACTGATATGACTCTTAAAAAATTGAAGTATATTATTGAAACAAAAGAAGAGTTAAAAAATCTTCCAATAATTGCAAATGTGGATTTTGGACATACAAATCCTCTAATTACCTTTCCAATTGGCGGGATTATAAAGTTAGAAGTTGATGATAAAGTTGAACTTAAAATTTTTAAACATTAATTAAGAATAGAATTGAATAATAAAAAAGCCTGTTAAAACAGGAATAAATGAAAAACATTTTTAATAATTATATGCATGATATAATAATAATTGGATCCGGTCCGGCAGGTATGACAGCTGGGATTTATGCTGCTCGCAGGGGAATGAAAGCTTTAATAATCGGCAAAGAATTGGGCGGGCAAATTATTTGGGCTTCAGAAATTGAAAATTATCCAGGCTTTAATTTGATTAGCAACTTTGATCTAATTAACAAGATGCAGGAACAGGTTCAATCCTTGGGCGTGGATATAAAAACTAATGAAGTAAAAAAGATTAAACCCTCCTACGCTAAGGCTGCGGAGGGCAAGGTTGATAAGTTTATTTTATGGACAGATAAAGATAAATTTGAAGCTAAAACAATAATTTTGGCTATTGGCTTACTGCCTCGCCGTTTAAATATTCCTGGCGAGAGAAAGTTTATTGGCAAAGGCGTTTCTTATTGCGCTAACTGTGACGGGCCGTTTTATAAAGACAAAATCGTAGCAGTGGCCGGCGGCGGCAACAGCGCTTTGGACGCGGCTGAAGTTTTATCAAAAATTGCCAAGAAAGTTTATTTGATTCATCGCCGCAAAGAATTCAGGGCGTTTAAAGTTTTGATAAATAAGGTTAAAGTTAGAAATAACATAGAGTTTGTTTTAGATAGCGAGATTAAAGAGATTATAGGCGATTCAATGTCAGCGCAAGGCAAGCTAAAGAAAATAAAAGTGTTTAATAATAAAACTAACAAGAAAAGCGAATTAGCCGTTGACGGCTTGTTTATAGAAATCGGACGCATTGCTAATACTGATTTAGCGGCCGATTTAGCGGAACGCGATAAGTATGGACAGATTATTGTTAATGAAAAATGCCAAACCAGCTTGCCAGGCATGTTTGCGGCAGGCGATGCAACGCAGGTTCCATTTAAACAAATTACTATAGCTTGCGGACAAGCCGCGATTGCGGCTTTAGCGGCTTATCAATATATTCAATTAAAGCAAGTTTAATGGGACTGTCGCCAAACACCGCTTAGATATAAATCTCCAAATTTTAGTAAATTTTTCCTAAAAAATTTTGGCCTATATTAGCACATAAGCAAAAATTTTTTAGAAAAAATTTCCATAAAATTTGAAAATTTCTCTTCAAAGCGGTGTTTGGCGACAGTCCCTTAACAGAAAATTAAATATGGCAAGAAAAAAATTGAAAATTTTAATGGCATCGGCTGAAGTAGCGCCTTTTGCAAAAGCAGGGGGGCTGGCTGATGTTGTCGGCAGTTTGCCGCCTGCGCTGAAAAAGCTTGGCTGTGATATACGATTGGTTATGCCCCTTTACGGCTTAATCAACCGCAAGAAATACGGGCTTAAAAAAATTTACTCAAATGTAGAAATTTATTTTGGAAATGGGCTTGTGAAAATCAATATTTGGCAGGCTAAATTGTCCGGCTCAAATGTAATTATTTATTTTATAGACGCGCCAAAATATTTTGGCAAAAAAGAAGTTTACGCGGGCAAAAATAATGCCGAGCGTTTTTTATTTTTTTCATTGGCAAGTTTGTATATGCTGCCTAATGTAAAGTTCAAGCCGGACATAATTCATTGCCATGACTTTCATACCGCTTTAATTCCGAATTTGCTGAAAGTTTCCAGCTACGCTTATTTTAAAAATATAAAGACTGTTTTTACTATTCATAATTTGAATTATCAAGGCAAGTCAGAAATAGAGATTCTTTCAACCGGGAATTTAACAAAAAAGTCCCTTAGGTCTTTGTCAAAAGACGCGCAAGACGGCGATATTAATTTTATGGTTCAGGGTATTTTAAACGCGGATATAATTAATACTGTCAGTAAAACTTATGCCAAGGAAATTACCACTTCATTTTATGGCGCAAGCATTGATAATATTATTAAAAAAAGAAAAAAAGATCTTTATGGAGTGCTAAATGGCATAGATGTTGGATTTTTTAATCCCGCAACTGATAAATACATTAAGCAGAAATATTCTGTTAAAACATTTGATAAAAAAATAATCAACAAATTAGCTTTACAGAAAAAATTTGGCTTGCCGCAGGACAAAAACATTGCTTTGATTGGGTTTGTTTCCAGATTGGTTTGGCAAAAAGGCATTGAATTAATTACCGAAGATGCTGTAAAAAATTCAAATTGCCAGTTTGTGATACTGGGCACTGGCCAGCCGCAATATGAAAAATACTTGACGAAGTTATCAAAAAAATATACTGATAAATTTAGCGCTCAAATTAAATTTGACATTAAATTGGCTCAGCAAATTTATGCCGGAGCAGATATGTTTTTAATGCCTTCCCGTTTTGAGCCATGCGGTTTGGGACAGATGATTGCTATGCGTTATGGCGCGCCGCCGATTGTCCGAGCTACAGGCGGATTGGCTGATACTGTAAGCTCGCGAGTCGGATTTAGCTTTAAGGAGTTTTCCGCTGATAGCTTAAAGCGCGCAATCAAAAGAGCGCTTAATGTTTATTATAATCAGCCAAAAAAATGGCGCCAATTGCAGGCTAATGGCATGAAAAAGGATTTTTCTTGGGACAAATCAGCCAAGGAGTATTTGAAAATATATAAAAATTGCCAAAAGATTAAAATTTGAATTTTTTAAAACAAAATTTTGAAAAAAGGAGGGATGAAAATGACAGTGGATGAAAAGGTTGTATTAAAGGTAAAAAAAGTCATAGCGGAAAAGCTAAGCGTGGAGTTGGACAGGGTTATAATAGAAGCGTCTTTTCTGGATGATTTAGGCGCGGACTCTTTAGACCTTGTTGAATTAGTAATGGCAATGGAGGAGGAATTTGAGTTGGATATTTCTGATGAGGAAGCGGGAAATCTGCTGACAGTTCAGGATGTTATTGATTTTTTGAACGCTCACTAAGAGCGTATATTGTCATTATTTAACCTGCCGTGGCATAAATTAACGCGGCAGGTCTTTTTTTTGTGTTTTGGATATGGTATAATGGATTTAGTTGCTCGGTTATTGAAATAATTTAATTCAAACAGTTTAATTGATTAACCGAGTAACCAATTGACTAAACATTTATGCCGAAAAGAAAAAGAAGACGATTCAAAAAAAGCGCTTTAGATTATATTGCTTTGCCAAGATTAAATTTAGACCCTGATACAAAAAAGGGTATTTTTATTGTGCTAATTTTAGCATTAGGGGCTATCAGCTTATTAAGCTTATTTAATCTATCCGGCAGTATGGGAGTATATTTAGCCAAGGCAATGACGTTGATGTTTGGCTGGGGCAAATGGCTGTTTCCGATAATATTGCTGGCATTGGGCTTTTTTCTTTATAATGACGACAAATATGAAATCAGAGGGATGAATTATTTTGGCTTATTTATTTTTGTTATTTCATTTCATGGTTTGTTGCATTTATTTATTGGACAGGAACAGTGGAAAGAAGCAGTTAGCAGAGGAGAAGGCGGCGGATACATTGGTTTGCTTTTTGCTTCAAATTTTGTTCAAATTATGGGTTTTTGGGCGGGTTTAATTGTTTTGATTTGTTTATTGTTAATTTCATTAATGCTAATGTTTAACACTAATTTATGGGCATTGATAGGCAGAGGAAGCTGGCTGTCAAAATTGTTATTCCCTGTCAATTTTGTTTTTGCCAAAATTTTTAAACGCGGCAGGGAAAAGCATAAGATCGGAGAAAAGGATATTAATGAAGAGAGCTTTTTCGCCGGCAAGGAAAAGGAGAATAATGAAGAAGAAGATGACGAAGATGAGGATGATAATGAAAGCGAAGAAGATGACGAGCAATCTTTCTTTACTGAAACTGCGGAGGGCAAGGATAAGGATTTATTTTCCGAAGCTTTAGCGGGAGGAGAGGCAAAATTTTTTAGCCGCAAAATTAAAAGTGATCCAGTAATTGAAGATCCAATATGGCAGCCGACTAATATTAATATTGATTTGCCGCTTAATCTGCTTAATGGAAGAGCCGGCAAGCCGACTAGCGGCGATATTAAAGCTAATACAATAATTATTCAAAAGACTTTAGAAAATTTTGGCATTCCGGTGGAAATGGGCGGGGTTAGTGTTGGGCCAACCGTAACGCAATATACTTTAAAACCGGCTGAAGGAATTAAATTATCCCGCATTACCGCTTTAAACAATGATTTGTCCTTATCAATGGCGGCTCATCCGATTAGAATTGAAGCGCCTATTCCCGGCAAGTCCTTAGTTGGCATTGAAGTGCCCAATCAGATCAAAGCTATTGTTGCCTTAAAAGAAATATTGTTATCCAATGATTTTAAAAATAGAAAAAGCGATTTAACCATTGCCTTGGGCAAGGATGTGTCCGGCAAAGCATGGATAGATGATTTAGGTAAAATGCCGCATTTATTAGTAGCCGGCACGACCGGCGCGGGCAAGTCAGTGATGCTGAATTCAATTATTGTTAGCTTGCTTTATCAAAATAATCCCGATGATGTGCGTTTTATTATGGTTGATCCCAAGAGAGTAGAACTGCCAGTTTATAATGGCATTCCTTATTTATTAACCCCTGTTATTACTGAAGTTAATAAAACTATCAATGCTTTAAAATGGTGTTTGAATGAAATGGATCGCCGTTTTGAAATTTTATCCAAATCAGGGAGGAGAGATATTGGCAGTTATAACAAAAGTAATAAGCATAAAATGCCTTATATTATTTTTATTATTGATGAATTGGCTGATTTGATGGTCGTGGCGGCTCGCGATATTGAAGCTGGCGTGATTCGTTTGGCTCAAATGGCCAGAGCGGTTGGCATTCATTTGGTTTTAGCCACCCAGCGTCCAAGCGTTGATGTTATCACAGGCTTGATTAAAGCGAATATGCCGGCGCGCATTGCTTTTTCAGTGGCGTCCAGCATTGATTCGCGGACTATTTTAGATGCCAAGGGGGCGGAGAAACTGTTGGGCAGAGGCGATATGCTTTTTGCTACAGCAGAAATGTCTAAGCCAAAAAGGATTCAGGGAGCTTTTGTAAGTGATCAGGAAATTAAGAAAATAGTGAGTTATATTAAGGAAAGAGGCGAGCCGGATTATGATGAAAGCATTGTGGAAAAGCAGAAAGTTTATGGTATCGCCGGTGTTGGCTTAGACAAGGGAGATGGCGATGAATTATTTGAAGAAGCCAAGGAGATAGTAATTAATACAGGCAAAGCTTCGGCTTCATTATTGCAGCGCCGTTTGCGAATCGGTTATGCTAGAGCAGCCCGCTTAATTGATTTATTAGAAGACGCCGGGATAGTGGGTCCTGCTGATGGAGCCAAACCAAGAGAGATATTGATAAATGCGGAGCAATATGATAATATGATTTCACAAGAGCATGGTGTAAGCGGTGTTAGCTTGCATGATCAGGAAAGCGCCGAAGAGCCTGATGAGTACTTAGATAATGGCGAAGAAGACGATGAAGACGAAGATATGCCAATGGACGCTAATTTAGGACTGCCGGATAGCCTTCCCGACAGATGTCGGGAGGCGGACCAAGAAACGCCGAAAAAGGATGAAGGCATACCAAGCAGCGCTAATCCTCTAACTGGTGAAATTTTAAGAGATAAGGATAAAGAGGACAAAAATTATAATGCAGAAAATAAGAATAATACAACAGATATGCCAAGTGATGTTAAGAAAAAGATAGAAATGAATAATGAAAATAAAAACGACGATGACGACGACGATGATGAGGGAAAATATTTTTCAAGATAAATTAATAAGAATTAAGAATTACGAATTAAGATTTTCAAAATTTTTAATTAAATTATTTTCACATTCTCAATTCTGAATTCTAAACTTATGATAATAACTTGGTTGGGACATTCTTGTTTTAAAATTCAAGACAAAGCCGGGCCTGACGGCGTTACAGTAATAACCGATCCCTTTGACAAGTCAGTGGGTTTAAAAGCGCCAAAATGTGAAGCTGATATTGTAACTGTAAGCCATGATCATTATGATCACAATAATGTTAGCGCTATTCGCGGCAATCCTTATGTGATAAAAAGCGCGGGCGAATATGAAGTTAAAAATGTTTTTATTGAAGGCGTGGAATCATACCATGACGATCAGCAAGGAGCTGAACGCGGCAAAAATATAATATTCCGCATTGATATTGATGATATGTCAGTCATTCATTTAGGCGATTTAGGCCATACTCTGGATGCAAAGCAATTAGACAAACTTGAAGGCGCTGATATTTTATTAGCGCCGGTTGGCGGCATCTATACAATCGGCGCAGGCAAAGCCGTGGAAGTGGTTTCGCAAATTGAACCGCGAATTGTTATTCCAATGCATTATAAAACTCCCGGCCTAAAAATTAGCCTTGAAGGAGTTGACAAATTTATTAAAGAATTAGCCGTTACTCCGACTTATGAGGAAAAATTAAAGATCAGTAAAAAGGACTTGCCGGCTAAAGATATGGAATTGGTGATATTGAAGATATAAGAACTATAATAATAATTTTTTAAGCAAAAATAGCTTTTTAGGAGGAGTGTTTTTGCAGAAAAATATATGGGGTCTTGACAAATTTTTTAATCGTGCTATTATGATTAAATAACCCTAAGATAGGGCGATTAATTAATTAAAAGAGTTCTTTCAAGTCTGATTAGATATAATTATTTGTCCTGAATTAAATTTCGGGCATAGTCAGTTTGGAAGATAAAAAAACACTATGGCTGAAAAGCAAACAGACCAAGAATTTTTAGAGTATGTTGCCAAATCAATTGTCAACAACCCTGATAAAGTATCAGTGGAAAGAGTAGTGGACGAAATGGGCGTCTTATTGACCCTGAACATTGCTCAAGAGGACATGGGCTTTATTATTGGCCGCAAGGGCCAAACCGCTCAAGCTATACGAACTTTACTTAAGATCGTTGGCACTAAAAATAACGCTCGGGTTAATTTAAAAATTGCCGAGCCGGAAGGATCTCAAAGGCCAGTTAGTAAAGATGTTAACAAAGATGTTGATATTGACACTTCTAGCGTTGATGATTTAAAAATCTAAAAACAAAATTAAATACGCAAAAAGCCACAACTATGTATGTTCGTGGCTTTTTGTATATTTGGATGTGCCGCATTTGTAGCGCGGCTGCCGAAGGCAAAACCATGACTTTCCATATTATTACAATCTTTCCCCATATTTTTGACTCTTATTTAAGCGAGAGCATTCTTGGGCGGGCGCAAAAAAATAAGCTGATTAAAATAAAAATTTATGATTTGCGCAAATGGACAGCTGACAAGCATAAAACCGTGGATGACGCGCCTTATGGCGGCGGCGCTGGAATGATTATGAAAGTAGAGCCGATTTATCAGGCAATCAAACATATAACAGATAATATAAAACCACGCGCAGGAATAAGTTTAGCGCGGGGCAAAACAATTATGTTGTCCGCAAAAGGCAAGGCATGGAATCAGCGCAAAGCGCAAAAATACAGCAAATTAGATAATCTGATTTTAATCTGCGGCCGATATGAAGGAATTGATGAACGGGTTAAAAAATTTGTTGATGAGGAAATTTCTATTGGAGATTATATATTAACCGGCGGCGAATTGCCGGCTTTAACAATAATTGATACAATCACACGGCTTCTGCCCGGAGTTTTAGGGAATATTCAAAGCATAAAAAATGAATCACATGCAGTTACCGGGTTTTTAGAATACCCGCAATATACCCGTCCTGAAATTTTTACAGCAAACAGCAAAAAATATCGTGTGCCCAAAGTTTTGTTATCAGGAAACCATCAGAAAATTAAGGAGTGGAGAAAATTAAAAATGAAAAATAAAAATAACTAAAAAAGCGCTCTCGCAATACTGCCACCGCATTTTGCGGGTCACGCCAGAGGCGACTACGGGACGTTACGCAATTTATTACGCGATAACTATTTATTTCGTAATTATTTTATCAATAATTCCATACCTCTTGGCTTCTTCTGCCGTCATGAAGCGGTCGCGGTCAGTATCTCTTTCAATTTTTTCAATTTTTTGCCCGGTATGCATAGCTAAAATTTTATTAAGCTTGTCTTTGATTCTTAAAATATGTTCGGCTCTAATTTTAATATCAGTGGCTTGGCCTTCAAAACCGCCCATAACCTGATGAATTAAAATTTCTGAATTTGGCAAGGTAAATCTTTTGCCTTTAGCGCCGGCGGCTAACAATGTAGCCCCCATTGAAGCGGCCATGCCAATGCAAATTGTGGATACATCGCATTTAATATACTGCATAGTGTCATAAATTGCCATGCCAGAAGTAACAGAGCCTCCCGGAGTGTTAATATAAAATTTAATATCCTTGTTTTTATTTTCAGCATCTAAAAATAAAAGCTGGGCAATTACAATATTAGCCGTGTGATCAGTAATTGGCTCGCCTAAAAAAATTATACGATCCTTAAGCAAGCGGGAATAAATATCATAGGCCCGTTCAATATGGCCTGCTTTTTCTATAACTGTTGGAATTAATGGCATAGTTTTGTTAATTTCTAATTTTCAATCCGCCAGTCCGCCAGCCGGCGGAGCGGATTGAAAATTTTATATTTAGGGACTGTCGCCAAACACCGCTTCGGCATAAATCTCCAAATTTTAGTAAATTTTTCCTAAAAAATTTTGGCCTATATTATCACATAAGCAAAAATTTTTTAGAAAAAATTTCCATAAAATTTGAAAATTTCTCCTCAAAGCGGTGTTTGGCGACAGTCCCATTTAAATTGTATTCAATATAATGCTATTTGTCAATTAAATTATTCTCCATCTATCCCCCACACTCTCCAATCGGCCATGGATTTTAAACCCCGACGCTTTAGCATGCCCGCCTCCGCCAAGCGTTTGAGCTAAATGCGAAACATTAATTTTTGGGTCGGATGTTCGCAAACTTCCTTTAATAATATTATTCGGCTGTTCGCGCAATAACAGAATGCCTTTAACATTATGCAGATTGCTAATAAAGCCGGCAATGCCTTCCAACTCTTCTTCATTAGCGCCGTTGCCGGCAACATCAGCTAAAGTCAGGACAGTAACAGCAAAATTATATTTAGGGTTAATTTTCAGGCGCGCCATGGCCTTGCCCCAAATTTTTATAGAAACCAAACTTTTATTGCGCCAGGTATTTTCCATGATTTGCGGCAAGTTAGCCCCTTTTTCTAACATTTTTGAAGCTATTTTAATTGTTTGTTCTGAAGTTGAAGGATAAAGAAAATTAGCCGTATCAGTTAAAATGCCGGTTAAAATGCAATTAGCCATATTTTTATTGATTTTTATTTTATTGGCTTTTAAAAAACAATAAAGAATTTCAGTAGTAGAAGCCGCTTGAGAATTTTTTAATTCTATATCAGCGTAATCATCAACTTTAGGATGGTGGTCAAATTCAATAATAAATTGATTTTCCCGGCGGCTGTTTATTTCATCAGTTAGCTTGGTTCTGTTTAAACTGCCGCAATCAAGCGTAATAATCAGATCAAAATTATCAAAATTAAATTGCTTTTTATTATTGGTTATTTTTTCTATATGAGGCAGAAAATTAAACTGATAAGCAGGCAGATCATAACAATAGGCAAAATATTTTTTATTTAAAAATTCTAGCAGTTCAATCATGGCGCAAATAGAAGATAGGGCATCGCCGTCAGGAGCGTCGTGAGCCACTAGGAGGATGTTGTTGGCAGATTTGATTTTGTTAAATATATCAAAGTAAATATTATTATGCATAAAAATTGATATTTATAGATACTGTCCTCGCTTATGCTCGCGATATTTGCCTCTCGCCATGAAAGCGCCTTCGTCACCAGCCCCTATTTATAGAAGCATTAAATTTGTTCTAATAGACTTGTCGCGTAATTATTTTTTACTGCAATTTCCAAATTTTGGTCAAATTTTCCAAAAATTTTTTCAGCTTAGCTTAGGCTAAACCTCAAAAATTGTTTGAAAAATTATAACTCAAAATTTGAAAATTTCGTTACAAAACTAATTACGCGACAAGTCTAATATTTTCTCTATCTCCGCCGCATTCTTCTCCGTTTTATCAATAGTCCAGTTAAATTTAGGAATATGTTTAAGGCTTAATTTCTTTTTTAAAACTTGGCAGAATTGGCTGGAGTGTTTTTTTAGTTTTTTCAAAGCAACTTTGCTTAAATTATCCGGCAAGATTGAAACGCCAATTTTCGCGTTTTTAAGATCCGCGGAACAATCAACATAACAAACAGTGATTAAGCCGTTATTTAATTCTATTTCTTGATTAATAATATTAGCTATTTCACTTCTTAAGAGCTCATTTATTTGATTGATGCGAGACATAAGTAGACGGCAGATAATAGACAACAGACGGCAGAAAATAGGAGAGTCAAATTAAATAATATTTACATCCTGTCGTCTGCTGTCTGCTGTCTGTTGTCTATTTTATTTTTTTAATAATTTTTTCTTCCTTATAAAATTGTAAAATATCGCCTGCTTGGACAATAGGTTCGCCCTGGTATTGAATGCCGCATTCCTGGTTGGTTTCAACCGAATCAACATCTTGTTTGCCGGCCTGGAGTTTGATCAGCTTGCCTGCCGCGATAATTTGTTTATCGCGCATAACTTTAATCAGGCAATTCATTTCCGCTTTTCCTCTAATTATTTTACCGCCAATAATTTGGCTGTCTGATTCAGTTCTAAAAATAGCCAAAGTTTTTAACTCGCCTATATCAACTAATTTAATTTTCGGTTCTATTAATGTCTGGATTTGTTTTTTAATATCATTAATCAATTCGTAAATAATATTGTATAATTTGATTTTTACATTTTTTTCCCGCGCAAGATCTTCAATAACCGGCGTTGCTTTAACATTAAAACCAATAATTTGAGCTTGGCTGGCCTCGGCTTGCGTTATGTTATCCTCGGTAATATTACCCAGGCCCTTTTTTATAACATTGATTTTAAGCCCCGCGGTTTCAATTTTAGCCAGAGATTCTTCTATTGCTCCGCCGCTGCCCAAAACATCGCTTTTAATAATTAAATTTATTTTTTTAGATTTATCATCATTTTTTTCTATTTTTTCAGGCAATTTAACGGCTTGTTCTTTTAAGGCGTTTTTTATTTTTTTAATTTTACTTTTTTCTCCAGCGCCAACCTGTAAAATATCGCCGACAATAGGCGCAATTTTTAAGCCGATTATTTTAGCAGGCATGCCTGGTTCGGCTTGAATTATATTTTGTCCGCGATAATTCTTTAACGCCCTTGCCTTGCCGTAAATATTGCCGCGCAAACAGAGCTGATCCCCTATTTTCAAGGTGCCATTTTGAACCAGCACTGTGGCTATAGGACCTTCGCCTTTATCAACGCGCGATTCAATAATTGTGCCGACCGCGTTTGCCTTTGGATTGGCTTTTATCTTATCCGCTTCCATATCAGCGGTTAGCAGGACCATGTCCAATAAATCATCAATGCCGACATTGTTTTTAGCTGAAATAGGCGCGCAAATAATTTTGCCGCCCCAGTCCTCGGGAGTAATTTTAAGCTGGCTGGACAGCTCTTGTTTAGTTTTGTCAACATTTGCTTCCGGCTTATCAATTTTATTAATAGCTACCACAAATGGCAGTTTAGCAGCTTCAATAATATGGAATGCTTCAATAGTTTGCGGCTTAACGCCGTCATCAGCCGCTACTACTAAAATAGCGACATCAGCGATTTTAGCGCCGCGAGAGCGCATAGCGGTAAAAGCTTCATGGCCGGGCGTATCAATAAAAGTAATTGCCTTGTTTTTGCGCTTTATTTGGTAAGCGCCGATATGCTGGGTAATGCCGCCGGCCTCGTCGGCAACTACATCAGTTTTGCGTATAGCGTCTAAAAGTTTGGTTTTGCCATGATCAACATGCCCCATTACTACAATAACCGGCGGGCGAGCTTGCAAGTCAGTTGGCTTTTCACGCGCAAGTAAATTTTTAAGTTTGCTGTCTTTGCTCTCAATTTGTTCGTTTAGTTTTTTATCCAGTTTAACTTTCAGCTCTAAATCAGCGCCAATTATGGCAGCGGTTTCAAAATCAATTTTTTCATTAAGCGAACTGAAAATGCCGTTTTTCATTAATTCAGCCAGCACTTGGTTAACCGGCAAATCAGCAATTTCAGCAAAATTTTTCACAGTTATAAAAGAAGGAATTTTAATCTCTTTTTTAGCTTGATCCTGAGTTGATTCCACTAAAGCATCTTCCTTTTCTTTTTGTTCACGGGCTTGCAGCTGGCTGATTAAAACTGGCCATTGGTTAATAATTATATTAGCGGTTCGGTCGTCAATTTTAATCGCTTTTTGGCCAATATCAAAACCAAGCTGCGGCAGTTTGTCGCGCAGCTCCTGAGTCGGTATTTTTAAAATTCTTGCAAGCTCGGTTATGTTCATATTTTTTAGACGACAGACAATAGACGGCAGAATTTGTTGCTGCTATCTGTCATCTGTCATCTGTCGTCTATTATATTATCTAACTTTATAATAACTTTGGCTAAAAGTCAATAATTTTGTTATAATAATTATATGAATGGTCAAAAAATATTAAAATTCCCAGATGGTTTTTTATGGGGAGCGGCTACTTCTGCTCATCAGGTTGAAGGCGGCAATGTTAATGATTGGACAGAATGGGAAAAGAAAAATGCCAAACGGCTAGCCATGGAGGCAAAAAGTTATTGGCAAAAGTGGCAGCAGGAAAAATTTCCAGAAATGTTTGAGCCAAAAAATTATATTTCTGGCAGAGCTTGCGATCATTATAATCGTTACGGAGAAGATTTTGATTTAGCTAAAAATTTAAATAATAACGCAATCAGATTTAGTATTGAATGGTCGCGTGTTGAGCCGGAACAAGACAAATTTAATGAAAAAGAAATTGAACATTACAGAAAAGTATTGCAGGCCGCTAAGAACAGAAATTTAAAAACCATTATTACACTATGGCATTGGACTAATCCTATTTGGTTAGCTGAAATTGGCGGTTGGGAAAATAAAAAAGTAGTAAAATATTTTGTACGCTATACAGAATTAATTGTTAATGAATTAGGCGATTTAATTGATTACTGGGTGACATTAAATGAGCCGTTAATGCACATAGGGCATGGATATATAGACGGCAAATTTCCACCTAACAAAAAAGCGGACTTGATTGGCGTAATAAAAGTTTTTAATAATTTTGTTAATGCCCATAAAAAGAGCTACAAAATTATTCGTAACAAATGCCCCGAAGCGCAAGTTAGCATTGCCATGACTACCGGTTATTTTGAACCTGCCCGCAAATGGAATTTAATTGAGGTGTTGATAGCTAAATTAGGCCATTATTTTAGGAATGATTGGTATTTAAATAAAATTAAAAATTATTTTGATTATATTGGA